>CACWKD010000056.1 GCA_902761345.1 uncultured Ruminococcus sp.
CTGCGGCAGAATTAATGAATAACGAATAGTGAATAGTGAATAATATCGGAAAGCCTGCGGCAGAATTAATGAATAACGAATAGTGAATAGTGAATAGTGAATAATATCGGAAAGCCTGCGGCTTTGGATTTATATGTTGTTAAACCGATGTTTCTTTGTACTTCAAACTAATAACTTTGAACTAACAACTCGTTCCTAACTCCTAACTCCTAATTCAAAAAATTCCACTCTCCACTCTCCAAACTCCACACTCTAAAAAGCTCCTCACTTTAACAAGCTCCTAATTCTCCAACAGTAATTGACTTTAATTTTATTATGTGCTATACTCTTTCAGAAAGCAATTCTCGGTTTTCGATGTTTTTTATTGCTGTTTATTTAAAGTTTTAGGAAAGGAAACGGATTATGTTAAAAACAAAAAAATCTAAGATCCTTGACCTTTGCAAAGAACTTTGGTACTGCCTTATACCGGCATTGTTTACTGTGTGTCTGATGTTTGCGGTATTCTATAAAGCAGGGCTGTACCCGTTCGGCGAAGGCAGTATCGCTTGGTGTGATATGCGTCAACAGTGTATACCTCTCCTTGATGACCTCAAGGATATACTCGACGGCAAGGAAAGCGTACTATTTAATATGAAAAACGCTTCCGGTATGAACTTCTGGGGTGTTTTTTGTTTCTTTATTTCAAGCCCTATTAATATGCTTGTAAAGTTTGTTCCAAAAAACGAGCTTCACCGCTTTATGAACATTCTTGTTACGCTTAAACTCTCTTTGTGCGCTTTTTCATCGTGTCTGTACTTCCATTACTGCCACAGAAAAATGTCTAAGCTTGAAAGAATTATCCTCAGCGTGGTCTATGCTTTCTGCGGTTACGGTATGCTTTACTATCAGAACCATATGTGGCTCGATATGATGTTTTTGCTGCCGCTGCTGATGATCTCTATCGAAATCCTGTTTAAAAAAGGCAACAATATTCCGTACATTATATTTATTTCTCTTATGATGTACAACAACTTCTACATATTCTTTATGGTTGCCATTTATGTAATAGTAGTTGTAAGCGGCTATGCTTTCTTTACAGATAAAAAGCTGCTTGCCAAAAACTGCTGGTCAAAGCTTATCAGCGGTACTGTTTTCGCTATTCTTATGACAACTTTCGTATGGCTGCCGTGCTACCTCGAAACTACTCAATCTGTCAGAATGGAGTCGGCTATCAAAACCATTAAGGAAGCAACTTTCCTTTCACCGTATGAAACCAATGTTCCGATCATATACAGTTCGGCGTTTATTATGGTTGCAGTATGTGTAAATATGTTCCGTACAAAAGGACATTCCAAACAGGAAAAGTTCTCTCTCTACCTGTTCATTATGACGCTTCTGCCGCTTGTAATAGAACCCATTAACCTTGTATGGCATACGGGTAATTATATGTGCTTTCCGTCAAGATACGCTTTTGTAACTGTCTTTTCGGGACTTCGCTGCTGTGCGGTTTACCTTGAAAGCGACGGTCAAAACATTATTGTAAAGAAAACAAAGCAAGCCAAAACTATTATTGCGGCAATGACGGCAGTCTGCGCTGTAATGATTTTCTATTATACATGGTTTGACGCAGCCTTTATAACATACAACTATAAAGACCTTACGGCATATACTTCTTCTCTGTGGGGCAGCAGCAAATCCTTTGACGCGCTCACTTCTTTGTTTATTCTTTCGGTACTAATGTTCTCTTTGGTTTATGTACTGTATAAAAAACACCTGATAAACAGACGAATTTTTTCAATACTGCTTGCAGTTCTTGTAACGGTCGAAGCAGCAAGCAACACTTGCATTTACTTTGTTTCACCATATAAAAATGACCCGTGGCAAAACAACAGCTACTACTCTATGATAAACCTTGCAAACGAGGTACAGGCGATCGATGACAGCGAAGAGGTTTACAGAGTTGGTACGGCTATGAAAGTTACCGACTATAATATGCCAGGCGCTATGGGTTTTAACTCTATCAGCCACTATACATCGCTTACCGATAAGGATTATATGCAAATGCACAAAAAGCTCGGCTACAACACCGTATGGGTTCAGACAGGCTCAAACGGCGGTACGGACTTTACAGATTTCCTGTACGGAATAAAGTATAAGATCGCATGGGGCGACGGCGGAGAAACTTCTGTTGCCTCCCTTGACGGTTACGAAGCCGACAGAACTCCTCTTTACAAGGGAATTGGTATCGTTACAAGTAAATCTGTTTTCCAAAGACAGTATATTCCCGATATGTATACTCGTCCAGAGGTTCAGGATTATTTGTTTAAATCACTTTACGGCGACAGCTTTGTTACATACTACGAGCCTGAAACTCCCTCAAAAGTAACTAAGGCGTCTAACGGCTATGTTGTCAAAAAATCTACGGTAATGGATTACAGAATTATTATTAAAGGACGTCAAACTGTTTATGCAGACTGCTCCGGAGAGTTTTCAAACCATGTAAGCGAGCCGTACTTTGAGTCGATGAACATCTATGTAAACGGCAAAGAGTACAGAGGAACTTACCCTACCGAGGGCGAAAACGGTCTGCTGAGAATAGGTACTTTTGAGGACGAACTGATCACAATCAGTATCAAATTCAAAAAAGCTATTGACGTTTCTTCTTTCGGAGTATTCAGCACTGATGACGAAAAACTCGAACAGGCAGTTGAAAATACTCAGACAGGTTCGTTTACATACAAAAAGGGTGTTTTGACAGGAACTTGTGATGTAAGCGGCAGCGGTAACGTATGTATGCTGAGTATCCCCTATAACGAGGGACTTACAGTCAAAGTAAACGGTCACAAGGTTGAATATAAGCGTGTATTTTCGGATTTTACAGCGTTTGAGCTTGAGGACGGTCACAACGATATTAAGGTTACATTTATTCCGCCGGGATTTAAGCTTGCTGTAACAGTATCTCTGATCGCACTCGCCTGTACGGCGGCATACATAATCCTTATCAAGAAACATAAACTCACAAACAACGACAAGATCAATAATCTTTCCGAAGTGATAGTAAAGCTCGGCGTACTTGCGGCGATAGCGATAGTATATCTGCTCCCGATATTGATCAACTTAAACTATGTACCACCTGAGGTATAAAAATAAGCCCCCTGCTCTTTAATGAGTAGGGGGTTGATATTATTGACTAATTATGATAAAATAATGATAGAAAGGCGGTGCATATTATGATAAATATCAGACCTGTATCAGATTTAAGAAATAATTTTTCCGAATTGGAAAAAGAAGTAAAAAACGGACAGCCAATATATCTTACAAAAAACGGATACGGAAGTATGGTGCTTTTAAGTATTGAGGAGTATTCCCGACTGACTGACAGACTGGAAGAAAAGCTTGACGAGGCTGACAGAGAGGCAGAGAACACCGAGTTAAGACTTACGCATGAGGAAGTATTCGGAAATATCAGGAGAAAGCTGCATGAATAAAAAGTACAGATTGAAATATCTGCCTATGTTTGAAAGAGATCTTTCACAAGCAGCGTCATATATTTCGGAAACCTTACATAATCTTGAAAGCGCTTTAAAGCTTATTGACGAAACAGAAAAGGCTATTATTAAGCGAAGTGAACTTCCCAAGGCATTTGAACCCTTATACTCATCAAAGCCGAGAAAGAACCCTTACTATAAGATTTCTGTCGGAAACTTCTATGTATTATATGTGGTAATTGATGATGTAATGGAAGTCAGACGATTTATCTATAATAGGAGAAATATTGATTCTATACTCCCATAAAATCCCGCCCCCTTGCTCTTTACCAAGTAAGGGGGCGGTTTAATGAAGATTGAATACAGACCGTAAAAAAAGGCATTTTTATATAAAATTAATACTATTTTTATCCGAATTGATAAAACTCCCTCAGTTAGCTACGCTGACAGCTCCCTCAGCGAGGGAGCCTTTTTTGCCGCTCTCTTTGACGGAGGGAGTATTATTAATCTTAATATTTTATATGCTTGTTAGTTTTTGCACAGTTTCCGTTTTTAATGAATAACGAAAAATGAATAGTGAATAATGAATAATACAAAAAACGCCAACACGCTTCATTATAAATTATTCACTCTTCACTATTCATTATTCATTAAGCCCTCGAACATTGTGAGAGGGCGTTTCTGGTGCCGGTGACCGGACTTGAACCGGTACGAATTTGTGGTTCGAGGGATTTTAAGTCCCTTGTGTCTGCCTATTCCACCACACCGGCAAATTACTTTTTATATTTTACTACATTCAAATCAAATTGTCAAGAGATTAATTTAAAAAACACATAGCAACCCTTATTTTTATAATTAATGTGATTGAAAAGATCCTAATGTGTGGTAGTGCTTAGTGTGTTGCAGCTCAAAGTTGTCAGTTCATAGTTCAAAGCTTAAAGTAACATATATCTAAAAACTTAAATCTAATAACTAACAACCTATATTATTCACTATTCATCAGTTCCACTTTTCAAACTTACGCAATAGTTCAAGAATTATGTCGTCTGCTATAGCTGTGACTGAACACTTGACCCACTCCTTACCTATTACATATAAACCCTTACTCTCGTTCGTGTGCTTTTTTCCCATAATTACAAAAGATTTTAATTTTTTGTTTGACAGATTTTCGTTTGACAGAATTATATATAATATAGTATAATTAGCTTGCTTATCATCTTTACATTCTCACAGAGCATTTGCAAATAATACAAAATTCTTACAGAATTTACATTTTGTTTACTTTTACTGTTTACTTATTGCCATACTGTGTTGTATAATAAGACTGTATAAGTTAATTCACCATAAAGGAGCAGACCTTATGGAAAAAATGAATATCAGAAAAGTCGTTCTGATGTTTGCAGACGCATTCATCGTTTTTATGAGCGGCGCATTAACAAGCTTTATGCTGTCTTTCTTCTGGATGAACCCTATGATCGATTCATCGAGAAAAAGCCTTATCATATATCTCTTAATAAATATGCTTATGTGTTTCTTTGCGCTGTATGTGTGCGGAGCGTACAACAAGCTGTGGAGATATTTTGACGCAAAGGATTATTTGTCGTGCGTTCTCGGTATGTTTATAGGCTCGGGCATTACCGCTTTAATGTCAAGCACGTTCAACGCTCAGCCAAGATGGCAGTATATCCTTGTTTCGTTCGGTTTGGGTACTATGGGTATAGTGCTTTTCCGCTTTATATTCCGCAAAACCTTCCTCACGATCGCTGTGGACGGAAAGAAATACCAAAAACAGCGTACAATGATAATCGGCGCAGGCAAGGCTTGCAGAATGATACTTGAAGAAATCAAAAATGCCGCAACAGACCCCAAAAACCCTGCGCACAAGTATGAGCCTGTGTGCCTTATTGACGACGACCCCGATAAACAGGGTACAAGCATTACGGGTATTCCCGTCAGAGGCACTACAAACGACATTTTGAAATGGTGCAGAAAAGAAGCTGTCGATCTCATTATCCTTGCTATACCCTCGCTTAACGAAAAAGAAAAAAAGCGTATCCTCGACATCGCCAGCGAAACAAGCTGTAAGATAAAAATTATCCCCTACCTTACCGAAATGCTTGCAGACGGCAACGAAAGCAAGCCTATCATCTCTCAGGCTAAGGACATCAGAATTGAAGACCTTTTGGGACGTGAGCCTGTTACCTTTGACTCCTCGGACGTAAAAGACTATATATCGGGCAAGATCGTTATGGTAACGGGAGGCGGCGGTTCTATCGGCAGCGAGCTTGTCAGACAGATAGTAAACTACTCCCCTAAACAGATAATCATTGTAGATATTTACGAAAACAACGCATACGAAATTCAGCAGGAAATTTTTATGGATTACGGCAGGGATACTAACCTTGTAACGCTGATTGCGTCTATCCGTGACTACGATAAAATGAACCTTATCTTTAAAACCTACCGCCCGAACATAGTTTTCCATGCGGCTGCGCATAAGCACGTTCCCCTTATGGAAACTGTTCCCGAGGAGGCTGTAAAAAATAATATTTTCGGTACTTTCAACTGCGCTACTCTTGCCGAATATTACAATGTAGAAAAATTTGTAATGATCTCAACAGATAAAGCCGTTAATCCCACTAATGTAATGGGCGCTACAAAACGCTGCTGTGAAATGATCATACAATATATGGCTCAAAATTACACTAACACCGATTTTATTACAACAAGATTTGGAAACGTACTGGGCAGTAACGGGTCTGTTATTCCACTGTTTAAAAGACAAATAGAAACGGGTAAGCCTGTTACCGTAACAGACCCCGAGATCATACGCTACTTTATGACAATACCCGAAGCTGTATCTCTTGTGTTAAAAGCAGGCGCTATGGCTCAGGGCGGCGAAATATTTGTACTTGATATGGGCGAGCCTGTAAAAATCGTTACGCTTGCGGAAAATCTCATCAGACTGTACGGTAAAGTTCCGTATCAAGATGTAGAGATAAAGTTCACGGGACTTCGCCCCGGAGAAAAGCTTTACGAGGAACTGCTCCTCAGCGAAGAGGGACTGAAAGAAACTGCAAACAAAAAGATTTTTATAGGAAATCAGATAAAAATAGACCCGGATTCGTTTTTGGGTACTTTGCAGGAGCTTAAAGAGGCTGCAAACGCAAACAACAGCGAGCTTACATTAAAGCTGCTTGCAGAAATTGTCCCAACATTTCATCATAATGCTAATTAACAGGTTTTGTGCATATATTTAGTAACAGTATTATCGCTGTTATAACTAATATTTAGGAGGATTTATCATGTGTGGAATTGTCGGCTATGTAGGATACAGAGATTGCTCCGATGTCCTTGTAAGTGCTTTGACACGACTGGAATACAGAGGTTATGATTCGGCAGGTATAGCCGTATTTGAGGATAGCAAGATCGCCGTTGCAAAGTCTAAGGGCAAGCTTAAAGACCTTGTGGCAAAAATGGAGAGCGAAGGCAAGCCTAAAGGTAATGCCGGAATAGGTCACACACGCTGGGCTACTCACGGAGAACCCTCGGACATCAACTCACACCCCCACAGCGGCGCAAAGGTAACGCTTGTTCACAACGGCATTATAGAGAATTACAAGGAGTTAAAGGACTTCCTTACAAAACAGGGCAGAGAGTTTCTTTCCGATACAGATACAGAGGTTGTTGCGCAGCTGCTTGACTATTACTACGGAATTATCAAAGAGCCTGTAAAAGCTATAATAGAAACTACTCAGGAGTTAAGGGGCAGCTTTGCGCTGGGAATAGTTTTCGAGGATTACCCCGAAAAGGTATATGCTGTAAGGCGTGAAAGTCCGCTTATAGTCGGTATAGGTGAAAAAGAGAACTTTATTGCGTCCGATGTTCCCGCAATCATTAAATATACAAAAGACTACTACCTTATCGAGCATGACGAAATAGCAGTTTTGTCGCATGACGGCGTAGAGGTATTTGACGCTCATTATCAGCCTGTTAAAAAGGAACTCAAAACAGCCGACTGGGACGTTGACGCAGTAGGAAAATGCGGCTACCCTCACTACATGATAAAAGAGATAAACGAACAGCCTAACGCAGTAAAGCAGACTGTATCGCCTCGAATAAAGGACGGTATGCCGTGTCTTGAGGAGTGCGGAATAACACCCGATAAGCTTAAAAAAATCAGAAATATATATATAGTAGCCTGCGGAAGTGCTATGCACGCAGGTATGGTAGGAAAATACGTTATAGAGGACATAGCAAGAACAGCCGTAACGGTTGATATAGCAAGCGAGTTCCGTTACAGAAATCCTATCATCGGCAAGGGCGACTTGATAATAATTATTTCTCAGAGCGGAGAAACTGCCGACAGTCTTGCGGCAATGCGTCTTGCCAAGGAAAAGGGCGCGGCAACTCTTGCAATTGTAAACGCTATGGGCAGCACTATCGCCAGAGAAGCCGATATGCTTATCTATACACACGCAGGTCCGGAAATTTCCGTTGCGTCTACTAAGGCTTATATGGTTCAGCTTGCGGTAATGTATTTGTTTGCGTTTGAGCTTGCATATGCAAAGGGTACTATTGACGAGGATAAACTCAAATACTACACCTCAAAGCTTGAAGAAATGCCCGATATTATAGAAAAAGTAATAGAGCAGACTACCGAAATATCTCAGAAAATCTCAACAAAGCTTATGACGGCAGACAGCCTGCTGTATATAGGCAGAGGGCTTGATTACGCGCTGAGTATGGAGGGAAGCTTAAAGCTTAAAGAAATCTCCTACATTCATTCGGAAAGCTATGCGGCAGGCGAATTAAAGCACGGTACGATTTCTCTTATAACAGAGGATATGCCTGTAATAGCAGTCGCAACACAGAGCGCATTATACGAAAAGACTGTAAGCAACATCAAGGAAGTAAAGGCAAGAGGCGCTAAAGTCATAATGATATGCAAGGAATGCAGCGATGTATCTAAGGATATAGCCGATTATGTTCTTAAAATCCCGTGCTTTGAGGAAATACTCCTGCCAATGCTCGTATGCGTGCCGTTACAGCTTATAGCGTATTACACATCTGTACAGCGTGGAAACGATGTCGATCAGCCGAGAAACCTTGCAAAATCGGTTACTGTTGAATAATATGCTGATAAGAACACAGTCGGGAGAAGCGCTTGCTCAGATAACCTATGCATACCTGTCCGAAATGATGGGAGAAAGCGATTATTATATATTCGGAATATGCTCAGGGCACGGAGTGTTTTCGAGAGGGAAAATAACTCTGGGAATTTACAAATCAAAGGAAAAAGCACAAAAAGAGCTTGACGATATGACAGAGTTTTTTGAAAAAAATCCTATCGGATTATATAGAATGAAATAGTTATCTTATCGGTTGTCGGAAGCAAGTAAAATTAATTGTGCGGCGAAAACTGCCGTTAACCATACAGCTCGCCGCACGGCGACCCCTGTACGTTTTGGTACGGGGGCAATTTTTTGTTATGCTATTGTATTTGACCATATTATCTGATACAATAATTATGAGGAGGTGTTCCCGATGAATAAAGCAAACAGAGAAAGAAACCTTGCGATAATTCAGGACATGACGCTTATGGACGATGTGTTTATGACGGTGTTTTTTTGACGGACACCCCGAATGCATTGAAGAAGTCCTTGATATGATACTTACCTTTAAGGTTGAAGTATTGGAGGTCAAGACGCAGGCAGACTTCCAAAATATACACGGACGTTCCGTAATATTTGATATTATTGCACAGGACGCAGATAAAAGACTGTTTGACATTGAAATACAGCGTGCAAATAAGGGTGCAGACGTAAAACGAGCAAGATATTATTCAAGTCTGCTTGATACAAGGGCAATAGAGCCGGGAGAAGATTTCGGCAAGATAAAGGATACTTATGTTATCTTTATTACGGAAAATGATGTGCTTAAAGGCAGCGAGCCAATCTACAATATAGATAGAAAGATAATACAAACAGACAAATATTTTGACGACGGCGAACATATAATATATATTAACACATCTTACAAGGGTGACGGTTCAACAAAGATAGAAAAGCTTATCAAATGCTTTACCTCAAAATTTGCACAGGATATTCCTGCGGATAAATTGAGGGAGAGATTTACAGATATAAAAACAGGCAAAGCAGAAAAGGAGGAAGACAAAATGTGTGAGCTTTTAGAGAAGATATTACAAAAGGAACGTGCAGAGGTTAGTGCAAAGGTTAGTGCAAAAGTTAGTGCAGACATTGCCGAAAATATGCTGCGCGCAGGTACCTTTACCGTTGAAAGCATAGCACAGCTTTGTTCTCTTACGGTCGAACAGGTACAGCAAATCAAAAGTAGAATTTCCGAATAAACAAAATGAAACCGCAGGCTGTATGCACAAGAGTCTGCGGTTGTTTTTTGTGTGAAACCGACTGTTACATTTCCTTAATAAATATAACTAAGTTCTTACATATCAGACGTTTTAATAGGGGCAAAATTACTATTGCAAATTTCGTGTTATAATGTTATAATCAAGATAATTGTGATTATTTAAAAGAAAAGGAAGTGATGGTTGTCGATGAGCAGTTTCTTTAAGGATTGCAAACGTTTTTTTAACTATACCGTTTTCTCATCTAAAGCCGAATTGAAATCAGAGGTTGCAGACTCATACCTGAGTTGGCTGTGGTGGTTTCTCGATCCGCTGCTTTATATGTTCGTTTATACTTTTATTGCAATAATAGTATTCAGAAGCGGTGTGCCGTATTTCCCCGTATTTGTATTCCTGGGTCTAAACACATGGACATTCTTCTCAAAGACTGTAAGAGCAAGCGTAAAGGTAGTTCAAAGCAAAAAAATGATAGTTACAAAGGTCTATGTGCCTAAGTATATGTTCGTTTTTGAAAAAATCGGCGTTTATGGATTTAAAATGATAGTATCAAATCTTCTCGTTGTCGGATCTATGATAATCTACCATGTTCCGCTTAACTGGAGGGTTATCTGGATAATACCTATCTCTATGGTTCTTTTAGTCGTAACTTTTGGAATAAGTACGATCATAAGCCATTTCGGAGTATTTGTAGAGGATCTTCAAAACGTAGTAACGGTAGTTCTTCAGCTTATATTCTATCTCTCAGGCATATTCTATTCGATAGAACCTATCGGCAATGTAGTTAAGGGCAGAGTTCCCGAACCCTACGACAGTATTCTTGTAAAGCTCAACCCTATCGCACTTGTAATAACAGACCTCAGACGAGTTATGCTCTATGGTGAAGATCCCCATTGGGTAATGCTTAGCATTTGGTTTGTTGCAGGTCTTATTATGTCGTGGGTCGGTGTAACGATAATATATAAATTTGAAAACAGTTATGTAAAGGTGATTTGATTATGGCAGAAGTTACGGAAAATGCAATATCGGTGTCTGATGTCAAAATCAGATACAGAATATTTAAAAAGGTATCTCTTTTAAAAACTATCCTTGCTCCTCATAAGTATAAGAAAACAGAAATGTTTGAAGCTGTGAAGGGTGTAACATTTGATGTTCCAAAGGGCGAGATACTCGGTATAGTCGGCAAAAACGGAAGCGGTAAATCTACGCTGCTTAAAGCTATTGCAGGAATTTTCGCACCCGACGAGGGCACTATCGATCTGCACGGACATACCGTATCTCTTTTGTCGATCGGAGTAGGATTTCAGAATAAGCTCAGCGGCAGAGAAAATATATATCTGTCGGGTATGCTGCTCGGATTTTCAAAAGCTCAGATCGATGAAAAAATTGATGATATTATAGAATTTTCGGAGCTTGGCGAATTTATCGAGCGTCCCGTAAAAACATATTCAAGCGGTATGTACTCAAAGCTTGCGTTTGCAATTACAGCTATACTTGAAACCGAGATTATGCTCATTGACGAGGTACTGTCGGTAGGTGACGCAAAGTTTAAGAAAAAAAGCTATGAGAAAATGAAAAGCCTCATCAATAACGAGGACAGAACTGTTGTTATAGTATCTCACAGCTCTGAAACACTCAGCAAGCTTTGTGACAGTATTCTCTGGCTGCATGACGGCGAAATAAAAATGCAGGGAAAATGCGAAGAAGTTCTCCCGATTTATGAGGAATTTATGTCGTAAATCGTGTTATACTAATGCGGCGGCAGATAATCTGATATTATCGGAAAGCATTATTTTAAGTTTAAAGTTTACTTTATCATAATTTATCATAATTTATGATGATTATAACTCAGGACTTCAAGCTTTGAACTAACTCCTCATTCATGCTGTTCAAAAAACTAATAACATATGAAATATTAAGATTAATAATACTCCCTCGCCGAGGGTAATGTCATCAACTTTAGCCTTTTTGTAAAACTCCCTCAGTCAGCTTTGCTGACAGCTCCCTCAAAGAGGGAGCCATTAAAGCCTTCCTCTTTGAGGAAGGTGGCACGCCGTAGGCGTGACGGAAGATACAAGTGTATATTACACTAAGTTGATGACATTGTCGCTGAGGGAGCTTCTAAAACTCGGTTAAAGAATAGTAATAGTATTAGTTTTATGTAATAAATTTTTTTGCACTGTCTGCATTTCTAACTGAAAAACTCCACACTTTGAGCTTCAAACTAACAACTCATTCCTAACTCCTCATTCCTAATCAGAAAAGGACTATGTATAAAACAAAAATAAAGACAGGAGGAATACTCATTGGCTAAAAAGAAAAAGAAAAAATACTCCGAAAAGACAAAAACAACACCTGCTGCACAGACTGCGGAGGATATAAAAGAAAAAGCGGACAGCACCGAAGATTTAATCGAGGGTGAAGCGTCCCAAAATCAGCAGGATACTCCCGATACTGCTCCTGTCTCAGATACCGAAACTACGGCTGCAGAAGAAACCTCTGCCGAAACGACAGAAACAACCCCCTCAGTGGACAAGGACGCCGAAAATACAAGCGGCAAAGATAAAGATAAACCTTTGAAAAAGGAGAATGAAAAGCCTGCTCGTTCTCTCCCTAAGCTTGATGAAAAAGAAATGAGCAAAACGCCGCTTTTCCTCATACTTTCGTTTATAGTTCCGTTTTTAATAATGGGCGTAGTATTTGCCCGTGCAGGGATTTACCCGTTTGGCGACAGACAGGTGCTTTACTCCGACTGCAAACAGCAATACCTGCCTTTCTTAAAGGAGTTTCAGATAAAACTAAAAACGGGCGACTCTATGCTGTATTCGTGGAGAAACGGTTACGGTACTAACTTTATCGCAATGATAGGCTACTATATCGCAAGTCCGCTCAACTTACTCACACTGTTTATACCCGTAGAGTATATTAGAGAAGCTATGGCTGTATTTATGATGATAAAAATAGCCTGTGCAAGCCTGTTTATGGCGATGTTCTTAAAAGGTGTTTATAAAAGAAACGACCTCTCTCTCATCGCTTTCGGCTGCTGCTATGCGTTCTGTGATTTCATAATGGGTTACTACTGGAACACTATCTGGCTTGACAGCGTTGCTTTAATGCCGCTTGTTGCTTTGGGTGTTTATTACATCGTAAACGAGAAAAAATACAAGCTGTACGTTATTTCGCTTACAGTTGCGTTCCTTTCAAGCTATTACATCGGCTATATGATTTGTGTATTTGTTCTGCTGTGGTTTATTGTTGTGAGCGTAATTAAAAACTCAAAGTTTGAGGAAATTTGCGAGAACACGATAAAAATGGCTGTGTACTCCGTAATTGCACTCTGTATGACGCTGCCTATATCGCTTACATCATATATACAGCTGCAAAATACAGTCGGTTCGGAGGATAAGTTCCCCGACAAAATTGAGATATACAACAACTTTATGGAGATAATCGCAAACCTGTTCAGTTTCCACAAGACTACCACTATGGAGGGTCTGCCGAATATCGGTTCGGGTGTTGTGTGCATACTCCTGCTTGTGATTTTTGTAAGGTCAAAGAATATTCAGCTCCGAGAAAAAATCGCTTACCTCTCTCTCCTCGGATTTCTGTTTATCAGCCTTAACTTTAACTTCCTTGACTATATCTGGCACGGTTTCCACTTTCCGAATATGATACCGTACAGATTTTCTTTCCTGTTCAGCTTTGTTCTTATTGCGATAGCGTACAGAGGATTTACTTCGTTTGTAGAACTCGACAAAAAAGATATTATCGGAATGTGCATTATTACTGCTGTAATGGTATGTATTACCGTTTTCTACCTCGACCAAAAGGCTATAATAGGCAGTCTTATAGTTGCAGGGCTGTACATTTTGATGATGACATTCTACGAGTTTAACCTTATCAACAGACGTATGCTTATTGTATTTGCAAGCGTGCTTATAGTAGTTGAAATGTGTCTTGAGGCAGGAATAGGCGTTGACTCTGTGGGTACTACAAGCCACGACAACTACCCCGATAAAGAAGCCGCTGTTGAAGAACTCATTGATTACGCATATGAGCAAAGCGGAGATGAGTTTTTCAGACTTGATCAGGAGTATTACTCCACCAAAAACGACGGTATGATTTACGGCTACAACGGTATCGGTCAGTTCTCCTCTACCTCTTACAGAAATGTTATCGACTTTACAAGCCGTTTCGGTATGGTATCTAAGAGAAGCAGTTATCAGTATCTTCTTACCTCTCCCGTAACGTCAATGTACTCGGGTGTAAAGTATGTTATTTCAAGAGAAAATTACAACGGCGGTATGATTTCGCTGTCTGATGTAAAAAAATCTTCGGACGATACCTGCACACTTTATTACAACGAATACACATTGCCGATAGCGTATATGTCCGACAGAGCAATAATGAATGTTGAGATGATAAACGACAACGTATTTATCACACAAAATAAGGTATTTACAGCGTCAACTGGCATTGAGCAAGATGTTTACACTATATTGCGTCCCTCTGCGTTCAACTGCCTTAATATGACCCACGAGGAAACAGACGGCGGATTGTACTCATACAGCTACACAGACGGCAACAGCTCGGGTGAAATAGAGGTTGAGTACGAGGCAACGCAGGACGGAGAATATTTCGCATGGGCAAATGTAAAGTCAAGCGACTTGATTTCTGTTGAATCCGACTCACTTACACATTCCTACAACATTGAAGCACAAAGATATATATTCCCGTGCGGCTACCACCATAAGGGCGAGAAATTCACTCTGAAAGTTGATTCGACAAAGAGCGGAAAGAACATTATTGGTGCGGCACTTCTCAACAAGGATATTCTTGACGAGGGTTACGCACAGCTTGCAGACGAGGGACTAAAGGTAACAAGCTATACAAGCACATCTATCGAGGGTACTATTGATACACAAAAAACAGGTGTAATGCTCACCTCTATCCCCTATGAAAAGGGCTGGACGCTGTACGTTGACGGCGAAAAGGTTAAAACGCAAGAAGCTATGGAAGTGTTTATTTCAGCCGAGCTTACAAAGGGTACTCACAGCATTAGGCTTGAATATACGCCGCAGGGATTTGTACCGGGTGTTGTAATAGCTGTAATTTCACTGATAGCGTTTATTATGATGTGCATATACGATATGCTCAAAGCAAAGGGAAAAGACCCGCTAAAAGCAATCAGAAAATCAAAATAAGGAGGAATGAATATGGACCTTATATCAGTAGTTGTACCCTGCTACAACGAGCAGGAGGCACTTCCGGCTTTTTATAAGGAGATTACAAAAACGGCGGCTGAAATGAGCTATGTAAAATTTGAGTTTGTGTTTATTGATGACGGCTCAAAGGATAAAACTCTGTCAATGCTTAAATATCTCCACAAAAAAGACGAGCGAGTAAGATATATTTCATTCTCCAGAAATTTCGGCAAGGAAGCAGGAATGCTTGCAGGACTTGAGGCGGCAAAGGGTGACTATATTGCGGTAATGGACGCAGATTTACAGGACCCGCCGTCACTTCTGCCGAAAATGTATAAGCTTGTAAAAAAGGACGGCTACGACTGTGCGGGAACAAGACGTACCAACAGAGAGGGCGAACCGCCTATAAGGTCGTTTTTTGCAAGAATGTTCTACAAGATAATAAACAAAATGAGTGACGCAGATATTGTTGACGGAGCGAGAGATTACCGCCTTATGAGCAGGCAAATGGTTGACGCTATACTGTCTATGAAAGAATACAACCGTTTCTCGAAAGGTATTTTCGGGTGGGTTGGATTTAAGACAAAGTGGCTTGAATATGTCAACACACAGAGGGTTGCGGGAGAAACAAAGTGGTCATTCTGGAAACTTTTCAAATACTCCATAGAGGGCATTATGGCATTCTCAACCACTCCGCTGTACATCTCGTCTATAATGGGATTTATAATATGTCTTGCGGCGTTTATAATGGCGTGTTTCTACCTGATAAAGACATTGGTGTTTGGTGACCCGACAGCAGGATTTCCGTCGCTTGTATGTATAATACTTTTCCTTGGCGGAATACAGCTTATTGGAATAGGCGTGGTGGGAATGTACCTCTCGAAAACATACCTTGAAACTAAACGCAGACCTATATATATAATAAAAGAAACGGAAGAAAAAAAATAAATTGAAAACTCTGCACTTTGGCGGTAAGCAAATCCGCTCGGTGCAGAGTTTTTTATTGGAAAGCCTTGCGGCTTTGGATTTTAAATTCTTAGGCATTAGTCCAAAGCTTGAATTCCACTCAACTTTAAACTATCGACTTTGTGCTTTGAACTAACA
>CACWKD010000057.1 GCA_902761345.1 uncultured Ruminococcus sp.
AATAATTTATACGTCAATAAAGCTAAATTACATACTTTCGGGAACAGTAATGCTGAACATATTCAGTACATTTGCAATTACAGCTTTTACTGCAAGACAAAGGTTAAGTCTTGCCTGCATAAGAGACTCTTCCTCACCTTTTACACGGCAGGCGTTATAGAACTTATGGAAAAGAGTTGCAAGCTCTGTAACATATCGTGTAATTTTAGTGGGGTCATAGCTTTTAGCGGCACTGATGATCTCCTCTGTATAAGCTGCAAGGTGGGTGATGAGGTCAATTTCTTCGGGAGTATTCAGAAGCTGGAGTTCGCTGTCTGTACATTCTCTTGCAGAAATTCCCTCGGCGGCAAGTGCTTTTACAATAGAACAGATCCTTGCATGAGCGTACTGCACATAGTAAACGGGGTTCTGATTATCCTGAGTTACCGCAAGACCCAAGTCAAAATCCATTTGTGTATTAGCCTCTCTTGTGTTAAAGAGAAATCTTGCAGAGTCCACGGGTACTTCGTCAAGAAGATCGCCAAGCTGAATAGCCTTTCCCGTACGCTTGCTCATTCTTACAAGTTCGCCGTCACGCATAAGCTTTACAAGCTGCATAAGCACAACATAAACATTATCGCCGTCATACCCGATTGCGTTCATAGCGCCTTTAAGACGAGCAACATGACCGTGATGATCGGCACCCCATACATTGATGAGAGTTTTAAATCCTCTGTCAAACTTATTTTTGTGATAAGCTATATCTGCTGTAAAGTATGTCGGATTACCGTTTGCACGAATAATAACATCATCTTTAAGTTCAAGCTTTTCTATTTCTTCGGCAGTTTTACCCTGCTTTTCAAGCAGTTCGGTTACTACCTGCTTATTTTTATACCAAACAGCGCCGTCTTTTTCGTAGGTAAGTCCCTTTTCTGTCAGAATATCAACAACCTCTTTGACAGCGCCGCTCTTGTGAAGTTCGCTTTCAAAGAACCATTTGTCATATTCTATGCGGTACTTTTTCATATCCGACTGCATTTTTGCAATGTTTTTGGGAAGCGCAAAATCAACAAGCGTCTGTTTGCGTACGCTTTCCTCGGCATTGATAAGGTCTTTGCCGTTTTCTTCAATATACAGCTTTACAGCGTCTACAATGTCTGCGCCCTGATAGCCGTCCTCGGGAAACTCTATTGAATCATAACCGTTTACTTCCTGAATAAAACGTGCGTTTAAAGAATTTGCGAACTTTTCTATCTGATTGCCCGCATCGTTTACATAAAATTCTCTCCATACATCGTACCCTGCTTTATCGAGAACAGCCGCAAGACAATCTCCGAGCGCTCCGCCTCTTGCATTGCCCATGTGCATAGGGCCAGTGGGGTTTGCGGATACAAATTCCACCATAACTTTTTCGCCCTTACCAAAATCACTTCTGCCGTAGTCATCACCCGACAGAGTAATTTCTTTAAGAACGTCTGAGTAATAATTGGGCGAAAGAAAGAAGTTGATAAATCCGGGACCTGCAATCTCACAGCGTTCGATGTAACTGTTTGAGAGGTCAATGTTGCTTACAACGGCATCGGCTATTTTCTTAGGCGCTGTACGGAATACTCTTGCACACGCCATTGCCGCATTGGTTGCAAAGTCGCCGTTTTTCTTATCGGCAGGTTTTTCTATAATAAAATCGGGCAGTTCGGCTTTTATTAGATCACCGTTATCCATTGCCTTATTAAAGGCGTCTGTAACGGCTGCTTTGAGCTGTTCAACTGCTTTAATTGCTGTTTTGGACATATTAATTCTCCTTGTATATAAAGTATCTGCAATTTTAAAATAATTGCATAGAATATCACATTGTCTTACTAAAATGTGACTATATGGCAAGTTTTAATCTACCTTTTCTTTAAGAACAATTTCAAGTTGATGTTTTCTTGTGTTTTCCTTATCAATATCGGTAGTGTAAAAAGCCGATATTGTACATTGGTTTTCGTCAGCGTTTATGACCAGAGAGGTGGTAAAGAAACCCATTTCAAAAGAACCAAAGCTTGTGTTATAAACACAGGAATGGCGTTTATCTTTTTCAAGGATAAGTATTGACTCTATGTCACCTTTTGCCGATTTTGTAAGAGTTATTTTATTATCGGAATAAATGGTAATAGTATTGAGAATGAATTCATCTTGTTTTTGATTTACAGGATATTGATCGGGATACTCTTTATATATAAGTGTTGGGTGTTCGGCATTAAAATCGTATTCTGCAAACGTGGTGAGATCCATGACGTCAGTATCGCCGTTTTCGTCAGTTATTGTTCCTGTCATGCTTATTAAATATTCTTTCAAGTTTTCACGTCCTTAGTAATTATGTATATCTACACGGCTTACGTTATCTCCGATATTGGAACGCAGGAAGATAGAGGCAATCTGAGAGAACCCCTCTGTTCTGTCGCTTACAAAAAACTCACACTCGCCTTCGCTTTGCGATGTGTTGAGAAGTGATTTTTCAGCCAAAACAGAAGAAGCGTAAAGCGCAGTTTCCTTTCCGCTGTCTATAAGCTTTACGTCGCCGCCAACGCACTCGCCTATAACTGCCTTGAGTATGGGATAATGCGTGCAGCCAAGTATTATGGTGTCAACATTCTGTTCTTTAAGAATACCGAGATAGCGTTCTGCTGTGAGCATGGCTATGGGGTCATCAGTACCAAAAAAACCCTCTTCTACTAAAGGTACGAACAGCGGACAGTCTTTTTGAAAAACCTTAACGGAGCTGTCGAGCTTTTCAATTTCCTTTTTATATGCACCGGTAGAAATGGTGGCACGAGTACCTATAACGCCTATTTTACCGTTTTTTGTTGCCTCTACTGCGGCTTTTGCAGTTGGAGCGATAACATTAATGTAGGGTACGGGCAGATTGTCTTTGAGTTCGGTTGCGGTTGAACTTACGGTACCGCAGGCGGCAATAACCATTTTTACATTATGGCTGAGTAGAAACCTTGCGTCCTGAGCAGCGTATCGCTTGATAGTTTCGACGCTTCTGTTGCCGTAGGGAACTCTTCCCGTATCCCCGAAATAGATAATATTTTCATGCGGCATGATCGCTCTGAGCTGTTTTACAGCGGTAAGACCGCCCAGTCCCGAATCAAATACGCCGATAGGCTGATTGGACATATATAAACCTCCGATAGTGTTATAAATTTAGCTCGTTTATGCTGTCAATAATTTATTTTACCATAAACTGAGGCTGTGTGCAATTATTATTTCAAATTTTAAGTATAAAAAGTAGTGACAAATGAGTATTTATGCGTTATAATCATATTATTATCTGAAAAAGAAAGGAAAACGTCTGTAATGATAAATAAAGCATTTGAGATTGTAAACAGAAAGGTAGAGGCGGTTTTGTCCGAGCAGGGATATGTCCGCAGAAATGTTACAGGAACAGACCCCAACGAGCTTGTAACACTCTATACAGGAGAAACCACGGCATACTCGGTACTATATTATAAGGATAAGAAACATATGGTTATGAGAAGCTGTGCAATGACTGAAGACGGTCCCGATAATGAGTGGAAAACAGTCGGTACATGGATGTTTGACCCTGAAACCGATAAAGAGAGAGAAGCAGAGTCGATAGGAAGTGATTTTGCCGAGAATGTATCGTCGCCGATGTTTGCACAGGCTTCCAAGGTGCAGAAAAAGAAGAAGAAAAAAGATGACGACGGCAGCGGAGATCCGCTCTTTTTTTCCAAAAGGCTTGTAGCTGTGTTCCCTGAGCTGAAGGACGAGATTAAGAATGAGGAAGACGGCTACGAACAGTTCAGAGGAGTGACTTTTGCAAGGGAGTATATTGTACCAAAGGTAGAAAAGCTTTTGTCCGAGAACGACAAGAATAGGATCAGTAAGCTTGCAGAGGTGCTGTCAAGTCAGTACGGTTACTGTGATATGGATACACGTTCAATAATAACAATTGTTATACTCAACTCTGTTGACGATGAGGAACAAAAAGAAATGCTCAGACAGGATATGAGCGACGAACTAATTAAAGCATGGAAAGCCGCAGAAAAGTACAGAGGTAAAAAAGTAAAGCCCGCAAAGAAGAAAAAGCCCGGTTTTATGCAAAAAATGATGGAGCAAAGTATAGAGAACAGAGAAAACTATATGAATCAGCTCAATCAGTAACAGAATACGCAGATGTATGCGGAAAATGACCTGAAAATATAAAAAAATTGTAAAACCCCCTTGACAGTTTTCATCAACTGTGGTAATATAAATTTACCTCGCAAGGGGTTTTATTTTTTGTGCCCTTTTGAGGGAGGCTAAATTTACCGCAAAAACGGAGGTGCCGCTACAATGAGAGTAAAAATTACACTAGCCTGCACTGAGTGCAAACAGCGAAACTACAACACCATGAAGAACAAGAAGAACGATCCCGACAGACTTGAAATGAACAAGTACTGCAGATTCTGCAAGAAGCATACTCTGCATAAAGAAACAAAGTAATAACGGAGGGGACATTATGGCTGACAAGAAGAAGAAGGCCGCAAAGAAAGATGACAGCAAAAAAGCCAAAGAATTGAACGAGAACAAAGCAGCAAAGAACGAAAAGGATACAAAAGCTGTTAAGGAGAGTTCTTCAAAGGCTAAGTCGTCAGATAAAAAAGCAGCCGAAAAAAAGCCGTCTGTTTTTTCCAAAATCGCTAAGTATTTCAGAGAATGCAAGAGTGAAGTAAAGAAAATCGTATGGCCAACTCCGAAGGCTACGTTTAAGAACATGGGTATAGTACTTGTGGTGCTTATAGTAATCGGACTGTTGGTATTTGGACTTGATACAGGTCTGATAGCTTTGCTTCGTCTTGTAATGGACATCTGATAAGACGATCGTTTGCGTTTGATTACGAAAGGATGATGTTCTGTGTCTGGTAACGAAGATTTAGGATTTAGATGGTATGTAGTTCATACCTACTCCGGCTACGAGGACAAGGTTGCCTCAACTCTTGAAACAACTATAAAGAACAGATCGCTCCATGACTTGTTTGAGGATGTGAAAGTTCCGACAGAGATGGTTCAGGAAACAGTCGACGGTAAGACCAAAGAGGTTAAACGCAAGATTTACCCGGGATATGTTTTTATCAAAATGGTGCATACGGACGAGTCCTGGCATATAGTTAAAAACATCAGAGGATGTACAGGATTTGTCGGCCCTGATTCAAAGCCTGTTCCGCTAACTGACGAAGAGGCAGAGAAAATGGGAGTCGAAGCTCGCCGCGTTGAGCTTCCGTTCAACATCGGAGAATCCGTCCGCATAATTGGCGGTTATCTGAAAGGTCAGATAGGACGTGTATTGGAAATTGATGTTGAGAATAACGTGGTTAAACTGAGTATAGATATGCTCGGTCGTGCAACAACTGAAATTGATCTTGATATGGTGGATACACTGGAATAAGATCAAAGAGCAGCTAAAACGGCTGCTTACGTGGGAGGAATGAAATTTATTTAAGCATTCCGTTATACCACTAATTATGGAGGTGCGAATTAATATGGCTCAGAAGGTAACAGGATTTATTAAGCTCCAGATACCTGCCGGTAAAGCAACACCGGCTCCGCCTGTTGGTCCTGCATTGGGACAGCATGGCGTTAACATTATGGCGTTCACAAAGGAATTTAACGAGCGTACAAAGAATGACGTTGGCATGATCATTCCTGTAGTTATTACAGTTTATGCAGACCGTTCTTTCACATTCGTTACAAAGACACCGCCTGCAGCAGTTCTTATAAAGAAGGCTTGCAATATTAACAGCGGTTCAGGTGTACCGAACAAGAACAAGGTTGCAAATATTACCCGTGAGCAGGTCAGAAAGATTGCCGAGCAGAAAATGCCTGACTTGAATGCGTCAAGCGTTGAGTCTGCTATGAGCATGATAGCGGGTACAGCGCGCAGTATGGGTGTTGTAGTAGTTGACTAACTGACTAAACCCGGGTGGGAGGACGCAATCCCGCAATCCGCAATTACCACTCAATAGGGAGGATAACTTAATGAAACACGGAAAGAAGTATGTTGACGCTGCAAAGCAGATCGACAGAACAAAATTTTATGAAACAACTGAAGCTATTGATACAGTTATCAAGACTGCAACAGCTAAGTTTGATGAAACAATAGAAGTACATGTAAAGCTCGGCGTAGACGGCAGACATGCTGATCAGCAGGTAAGAGGCGCTATTGTTCTTCCTAACGGTACAGGTAAGAATGTAAGAGTTCTTTGTATCTGTAAGGGCGACAACGAGAAGATCGCACAGGAAGCAGGAGCAGATTATGTAGGCGCTGAGGATATGACACAGAAGATTCAGCAGGAAGGCTGGATGGATTTTGATGTTCTTATCACAACACCCGATTGCATGGGTCTTGTCGGACGTCTTGGTAAGATCCTCGGACCTCGTGGACTTATGCCGAACCCGAAGGCAGGTACAGTTACACCCGATGTTGCTAAGGCTATCAAAGAGGCTAAGGCAGGTAAGATCGAGTATCGTCTTGATAAGACAAATATCATTCACTGCCCGATCGGTAAGGCATCTTTCGGCACAGAGAAGCTCCAGGAGAACTTTGACACATTGCTCGGCGCAATAGTTAAGGCTAAGCCGGCTGCTGCTAAGGGTCAGTATATTAAGTCTTGCGCAGTTGCATCTACAATGGGTCCGTCTGTAAGAATCAACCCAAGCAAATTCCAGGCTTGATTTTTCTAAAAAACACTTGACACATATCTGTCGGTGTGGTATAATAATAAAGCTGTTCCAAAGACAGCAGGTACGTTATGTATAAAGGGTAAAACCGCCTGCCGAGGATGTGCGTTTTAAGTGTGATTTAAAGTAACTTAATGTGCCTTTCTCGTGTTGCGGGAAAGGCTCTTTTGTTTGAATAATAATCGGAGGTGAATTAATTTTGCCAAGTCAGAAGGTTCTTGAAGAAAAGCAGGCAGTTGTTGCTGCTCTTACCGATCGTTTACAGAAATCCGTTGCAGGTGTTGTTGTAAGCTATAAGGGTATCAACGTTGCTGATGATACTAAGCTCAGAAAGGATCTGCGTGAGGCAGGTGTTCAGTACACAGTTGTAAAGAATACATTGCTTTCTCGTGCAGCTGACAATGTTGGTCTCAGCGATCTTAATGCTGTACTCGAGGGTACAACAGCTCTCGCTACAAGTGCTGAGGATCATGTTGCAGCAGCAAGAATTCTTTCAAAGTTTGCAGAGAAAAATAAGGATTTCAAGATCAAGAGCGGTTACCTTGACGGTGCTGTAATAGGTCTTGACACTATTTCCAGTCTTGCTAAGCTTCCGAGCAGAGAGATACTCCTTGCTACGGTTTGCAACGCATTCAACGCTCCTATCGCAAGTCTTGCTCGTGCATTGCAGGCTATTGTTGATAACGGCGGTGTTGAAGAATCACTTGCTAAGAAGGCAGCCGGTGCTGACGCTGCCGAAGCTCCTGCAGAGGCTTAATAAGTCTTTAGCAGAGATATTAGATTTAAATATTAATTTTATTTTATGGAGGTAAATTATCATGGCATCTGAGAAGATTACTGCTATTATTGAAGAAGTTAAGACACTCACAGTTCTTGAGCTGTCTGAACTTGTACACGCTATTGAAGAGGAGTTCGGCGTTTCCGCTGCTGCTGCTGTTGCAGTTGCTGCTCCGACAGAGGCTGCTGCTGCAGTTGAGGAGAAGACAGAGTTCGACGTTGTACTTAAGGCTGCAGGTCCTGAGAAGATCAAGGTTATAAAGGTTGTAAGAGAGATCACAGGTCTTGGACTTAAGGAAGCTAAGGCTCTCGTAGACGGTGCTCCTAAGACACTCAAGGAAGCTGTATCTAAGGACGACGCTGAGGCTATGAAGGCTAAGCTCGAAGAGGTTAAGGCTGAAGTTGAGATTAAGTAATTCGTTTTCCGAAAACTTATATTCAAACATTACGGGTTGTTGTAAGACAGCCCGTTTTTTTTAGTTACGAATGAGGAGTTAGGAATGGAGTTAGCTCAAAGTTTAAAGAATAAAGCTTTTTGACCACCTAAATAAAGTTTTTTGTCAAACTTTTTTTCAAAAAAGTTTGCGAGGGATTGGGGCGAGCAGCCCCAATATGCTCCGCTCGGCGGAGAGGGGGGAATAGAAAACTTTGAATTATCAAATAGCTTGATGGGGGAGAACCTGACGACAGTGGTTCTCCCCAAACTCAAACAGTTGGATTTTTAGGTTAGAGCTTTTTAAAGTGTGGAGTTTTTTAGTTGGGAGTTGTTAGCTCAAAATTCTGGGTTTTTAGTTGAAGTTATTCTTTGAACTTTGAACTAACCAAAAACTCCACACGGAAATAATGAATAGTGAATAATTGAATAATGAAGAATGAATAATATCGGAAAGCCTTCGGCTTTGGATTTATATAACGCTATCCACAACTTAAGGAGTATTCTAAGCCTTAAAAAGTTGTCTGTTAATGCAGTTTTTTTCATACTTTATTGTGCCGCCTTGGAGCGGCGGGGAAACTGTTTGATAACCAAAGGTTAGGGGACGATTTCGCTTAAGCGTCCCCTCTTTTAAAAACAGTCCCCCGGACTGTTTTTAAAATTCACCCCTTGCAAAGGCTTAATTCTGCCTTCGGCGAGCAGGGACTCTGTCCCTGCTCCCTGCAAGCCTTTTGAAAAAGGCTTGAGCGAAAACTTATTTATCTTTTCTTAAGTTGTAGATAGTGATTTATATAATGATAGTCGTTAGCTTTTAGATAAATCAAACTTTGAACTTTGAACTTTGAACTAACAACTCATTCCTAGCTCCTAACTAAAATAAAAATACCCCAAATTTTTTTTAAATGTCCCTTGACAACTCATTTGAGTTGTGCTAAAATCAAAATTGTTAAAAACCTATAAACCTTTGAGAAAGAGTAGTAGCTTAAACTATGCACTTACAGAGAGCTGATGATGGTGGAATTTCGGCAGCGGCGGTTCAGGTGAATGGACTTTTGAGGGCAAACTGAGCAGTAGTTACTGTTAGGCAAGACGGGAGCGACCGTTATATCGCAGATGTATGTCAGTACATCATGAGTGCGTACCTTTAGGTGCGAATATGGGTGGTACCGCAAGGATTTTATGTCCCTGTCCCATTGTATTAATATGGGGCAGGTTTTTTGTTGCCCTAAAAAAGAGAGGTAATCAATTATGAAAAAGTCAATCAGAGTAATAGCATTATTAATGACGCTTATGCTTACAGTTGCATTTGTACTGTCCGGCTGTCAAGGACAATCTCAGCCTGCTGCAAGCGAGCTTGCACAGACAAATGTTGAAGATGTTCAGGAAACAACAGACGTACCCTCGCAGTTTAAGGTTGGTATTATACAGTTTATGCCGCATTCATCTCTTGATAACTGCTGTCAGGGTATAAAGAACGCACTTGATGACGCAAAAATCGACTACGATGTACAGATAGGTTCTACTGCGTCTGCTGTTGATGACTGCCAGAATTACGCCGCAAGAATGGCGTCCTCGGGAGAGTATGATGTAATTATTGCAATAGCTACACCTTCCGCTGCCGCTGCGTATTCGGCTGTAAGAAATGCTTCTGCCGATATTCCTGTTGTGTTCTGTGCTGTATCCGACCCTGTTGCTGCAAAGCTTGTTGAATCACTCGAAAAGCCCGGCAACAACTGTACAGGTACATCGGATTCGTTTGATATTGTTTCTCAGATAGAGATAATAAAAGCTGTACAGCCTGAGCTTACTAAACTCGGTGTGTTCTATACAACAACAGAGCCTAACTCTTTATCGCAGCTTAAAGTTCTCAAAGAGGAATGTGAAAAGAACGGCATTGAGGTTATTGAGCAGGGTATAAATGACGCTACCGAGCTTCCTGCTGCCGCTGCAACACTTATTCCTCAGGTAGAGGCTGTAACAAACCTTACGGATAATAATGTTGTTGACAATATGGCAACTGTACTTGAACAGGCTAAGGCTGCAAATATTCCTGTATATGGTTCTGAAATTGAACAAGTCAAGAAAGGCTGTCTTGCCGCTGCGTCAATTGATTATGTTGCATTGGGCGAGCAGACAGGTAAAATGGCTATCGAGGTGTTGGGCGGAAAGTTAGCTTCTGAAATGCCTGTATCGGTAGTTTCAGACAGTACACCTGTATTTAACACAGATGTTGCGGCTGAACTTGGTCTTGAAATTCCCGAAGCTTACGCAGGTGCAGAAACAGTTACAACTGCTGCCGAATAACAAATAAATCATGCCGACAGTATTAACATTATGCTGTCGGCATAGTTACACAGAGGAAAGAAAAATGGAAACTATTAATATAATTAAAATTATATTGGAAGAGGGAGCAAAATATGCTATACTTGCTATGGGGGTGTATCTCACATACAGTATATTAGATTTTCCCGATTTGAGCGTTGACGGAACAATGCCGCTTGGGGCGATCGTTTCGGCTGTGCTGATAGCGAATGGATTTCACCCGATAATAAGTATTTTAGCGGCAATAGCAGCAGGAGGACTTGCAGGCTGTATAACAGGACTTCTTCATGTAAAGCTTAAAATACGTCCGCTGCTTTGCGGAATACTTGTTTTTACTGCTCTGCTCTCTATAAATCTGATTATCGCAAAAGCAGGTACGGGCGGACAGTCGATAGTATCGATATTTGGAGAGGATACAATTTTTACGGGAAGAGCTGCGTCTATAATTCCCGAAGCGGTAGGCGGTGTAACTATCCGTAAGCTTATAGTGTTATTTATTATTATGATAGTTGTGAAAATAATGATTGATTTGTATCTCAAAACGAAGAACGGTATGCTTTTACAGGCAACAGGCGCAAACGAGCAGTTTGTTGTAATGCTTGCAAAAGACCCGGGTAAGATGAAAATTCTCGGCTTATCTATCGGAAATGCGCTTGCGGCTTTGTCGGGTGCGATAGTTGCTCAGGCTAACGAAACCGCTAATACAACAATGGGTACGGGTATGGTAGTATTCGGATTGTCAAGCGTTATTATCGGGTTGACGCTTTTCCGCAAGGTTAAGTTTATGAAAGCAACTACAATGGTGATATTAGGTACAATGATTTATAAGGCTTGTTTGCAGATAGCAGTATCTTTGGGTCTTGCATCAGATTATAACAAGCTGCTTATGGTAATACTGTTTATTATTGCACTTGTACTAAGCGGTAAACTTAACAGAAAGGGCGGTAACAGTAATGCTCAGGCTTGAAAATATCAATAAGACCTTTAATGCAGGTACGATAGATGAGTGTACGCTGTTCAAGGATTTCTCGCTGAATATAGATAAAGGCGAATTTGTATCTGTGATAGGCTCGAACGGCAGCGGTAAAACTACAATGCTGAATATTGTATGCGGTTCAATGGGGATAGACTCCGGCAGGATAATGTTTGACGGAAACGAGAAAGCCGATCCGGACATCATAAAAAGCAGGATAGGCGAAACCGAGAAGATCGAGATCTATACCGGAAGCATTCCGGAAGAAGTGCTCGGCAGTCTCGATCTGGTCATTCTGAGTCCGGGCGTGCCTACGGATATTCCCGCGGTAGAACGGTTCAGAGAGCTTTCTATCCCTGTGTGGGGCGAAGTCGAACTGGCATACCGCGCAGGAAAAGGAGATGTGCTGGCGATAACCGGTACCAACGGAAAGACCACGACCACAGCTCTGCTGGGAAAGATCATGGGAGATAACCGCGACTCCGTGTTCGTCGTGGGAAATATCGGAACACCGTACACATCCAAAGCGCTCGAGATGACAG
>CACWKD010000058.1 GCA_902761345.1 uncultured Ruminococcus sp.
ACATTTTTGAGATGTCAAGCAGTTCTCAGCCCTTACGGGCTGACGGCAATTCATCCCCGACCTATAGAGGTCGGAGTCTTCTTGCCGAAGTAGGATAAAAACAAAAAGGAGCTTTTTCAGCTCCTCTAAGTCTTTGGTTTGTGTTATTTACACATTAAACTGCTCTGGTAACCTTACCGGAACGCAGGCAACGGGTGCATGCATAAATACGCTTCGGAGAACCGTCAACAACAGCCTTTACTCTTTTTACGTTCGGTTTCCATGTTCTGTTGGAACGTCTGTGAGAGTGAGAAACCTTGATACCAAAAGTAACGCCCTTTCCGCAAATATCACACTTTGCCATTTGTCTGCACCTCCCTGTCTTTAGTGATTTTAATTCAATAGCATATATAATATTAACAGATAACGCAAAAAAAAGCAAGTGGTTTTAATAAAAAAACAAGAAAATATAATTGTAAATTACAAAATATTTATATACAATTTAACTATATTGTAATCTCTTGTGGGTAAAATATCTTTTTTAAAGCTTTTGTAGGTGTGAATTTAAGAAAATTATACCTTGTATTTTTTGGAAAGGTAATATATAATATATTGTGTGTATTTATGTTCTGAATTTTTTGAGATGAGTATTGAAAGGAAGGTTTTTTTATGCTGTATTCTATTCTTAGAGGAGAATTGAGCTTTGGTATGGTTGTTATGTACATTCTTGCCGTAACAATTACCGTAGTGCTTATTCTGCCGTTTCATGAGCTTGCTCACGGATTTATAGCTTATAAGCTCGGCGACAGTACTGCGAAGCGTGAGGGCAGACTTACGCTCAATCCGCTCTATCATATTGATTATGTCGGCGCTTTGTGTCTGCTTTTGGTGGGTTTCGGCTGGGCAAAGCCCGTACCCGTAAATATGCGTAACTTTAAAAATCCCAGACGTGATATGGCTCTTGTTGCTTTAGCAGGCCCTGCGGCTAATCTGATTGCGGCTCTTGCAGGTGCGATACTTATGGCAATTTTTGTAATTATAGGCTATAAAACAGATATGAATACGAATGTGTATGACCTTATACTCGGCTTTTTTGAATACTATATTCAAGTCAATGTGGGTCTTGCGGTGTTTAACCTTGTGCCGCTGCCGCCGCTTGACGGTTCAAAGATACTTGGTGCATTTTTGCCTACCGAACTTTATGTAAAGCAAATGGAATACGAGAGATACCTATCGATCGCACTTCTTGCCTTGATATGGTTAGGAATTGTAGATAAGGTTATCGGTGTTCCGACAAGCTTGATCGTTACGGGACTGTACACATTAATATTTAAGATAGTATCGTTGTTTGTATGATGTTATGGCTTTACTGAAATGAGAGGTGTATCCCGTGGAACAGCTGACATATAAGCTGCCTGTGTTCGAGGGACCGCTTGATCTGCTTTTGTCACTGATAGCGAAAAATAAGCTGAATATTTATGATATAGAAATATCCGTTTTGCTTGAACAATATACGGAAAAGATAAAACAAATGCAGGAAGAACAGCTTGATATTGCGTCCGAATTTCTTGAAATGGCGTCAAGGCTTGTGTATATTAAATCTACCATGCTTTTGCCTAAACACGAGGAAGAGGCGGAGGAGCTTAAAAAAGAGCTTACAGGACAACTGCTTGAATATCAGGAATGTAAGCGTATTGCAGGAGTAATGGCAGGGCTTATTTCGTTTGATAACTTTTGCAGAGAGCCGTCGCAGGTAGAGTATGATATGACTTATACAAGGGTTCATAATCCTGTTGTATTGCAGGAGGCTTATATAAGAGCAGTCGGCAGAGGGAAAAAACGCTTGCCGCCGCCCTCGGAGGCTTTTAAAGGTATAGTTGCAAGGCGAGTAGTTCCCGTAGGGTCAAGAATAGTTCATGTGTTGAGAATGCTTAGAAAAAGCGGTACTTGCAGCTATGAATCGCTTTTTGATGACAGTATGGACAGGTCGGAGCTTGTCGCAACGTTTTTGGCTGTGCTGGAGCTTGTAAAGTCTAAGCGTATCAGAGTAGAGGGCGACGGCGATTATGCCGAAGTAAGAATAGTTGAAAGGAAGAAATAACCTTTTATGGAAAAGGAAGAAATATACGGCGCTATCGAGGCTATACTATTTGCAAGCGGTTCGACGGTTGAAATAGATAGGATAGTAAGAGCATTGGAGCTTGATACCGCAACCGTGACAGCGTGTATTGATGAACTGATAAAGGAATACAGTCTGCCGACAAAGGGTATCAGAATAATTAAGCTCAATAAAAGTATACAGATGTGTACCGATAAGCAGTACGGTAATATAGTCCGCAAGATCATGGATATGAAGAAGAACACTCCGCTGTCGCAGGCGGCTATGGAGGTGCTTGCGGTCGTAGCGTACAATCAGCCTGTAACAAAAGCTTTTGTTGAACAGGTGCGAGGTGTTGACTGTTCGGGTGTAATAGGCAGCCTTTGTCAAAAGGGGCTTATCGAAGAAAAGGGCAGATTGGAACTTCCCGGCAGACCGCTTTTATACGGAACAACGGAGCATTTTTTAAGGTGCTTTAGTATAGAAACGCTTGAGGGACTTCCGAAACTCCCCGAAAAAGAGGTAAAAGAGGAAAAGGAGAACAACGACAGCGAGGAATAAATATAACAAGGTTTGGAGAGGATAGTATGAAATTTCACGAATTTGGTGACAGGAAAAAATAAGATTATGATACTTATTCACGGAGTTCTTACCCCATGGCAGATATGGAAACCGCAGATCGACTATTTTAAAGATAATTACCATGTGGTTGTACCTGCGCTTGACGCACATATCGAAAATGAGAAAAGCGAGTTTGTATCGATCGAAAAAGAGGCAGAAATGATAGAGGAGTACGTCAATAATAATTTCGGCGGCAGAGTGTATGCCCTTTGCGGATTATCTATGGGCGGTAAGATCGCAAACAGGATCTTTGAACGAGGAAATATTAAAATAGATAATCTTGTGCTTGACGGCGCTCCGCTTGTAAAAGGTTTTGCAATAGCAAAAGTATTAATGACGATGTCCTATAAGTCCATAGTACATAAATCAAAGCAGAGAGATAAGAAAACGCTTGAAAACTTTAAGAGGGATTTCCTACCCGAAAAGTATCTCGACAGCTACCTTAAATTCGCTGATACAATGAGCGATACATCAATTGAAAATATGCTGATCTCGGTGTGCGATATTACAATTTCCCCCTGTTCAAACGATAATGGGACAAAAATACTGTTTATGAATGGCACAAAGGGGAATGAGGTGTATTCCGTAAAGTCTGCAAAGAAAATGCGGGAGATATATGGGGACAGCGTGACAACAAAGCAGTTTGACGGCTGTAAGCATTGTGAGATAGCAATATATTCTCCGAATGTTTGGTGCGATACAGTGGAGAAGTTTCTCGGTGGGAAAAATGTACGCTGATTTTCTTTAAAATAAAGATAGGTGATATTCTGCTTTTTGGAATAACGCATAAACCGTTTGGCGAACATAAGTTTATGGACGGAGTAAGGTGAAACTTTGGAGGTGACGATTTGATAATACTTAAAATTTTGTTATGGATTTTACGGATTATTCTTATCGTGCTTGCTGTGTTGGCAGTGGCTTTTGCCATACCTGTGGGAGTGTGCTTTATTTACGATGATAAGCCTAAGCTTTGGGTTAAGTATCTGTTTTTAAAAATACCGATAGACCTTGAACCGAATGAAGAAAAACAGAAGAAAAAGGATTTAAAGGAAGAAAAGAAAAAACAAAAAGAACAACTGAAATCACAAAAGAAAAAAGAGAAAAACTCTTCCGAAAAGAAAGATAAAAAAAACATTGTAAAGGAAACGAAAAAACAAGAGGTAAGAGAAACCAAAAGAAAAATCAAAAAAGAAAAGGAACCTAAAAAAGAGAATAAAATCCTTAAAAAGATAAAATCACTTTGGAAAAAAGGAGGACTTGAAGGTATAGTCGAGCTTATAAAGGAATTAGCTAAAATTGCAGGCGGACTGCTTGCGTGTGTTTTTAAGCATATACTTATCAAAAAGCTTGATTTATATATAACGGTGGCTTATGAGGACGCAGCGGATACCGCAACAAACTACGGCTATACCTGTGCAGGAGTATATCCTGCTATGGCGATAATACTTAGGGTGTTCAAATATAAAGATTACAATGTGATAATTACTCCCGACTTTGACAAGAAAAAAACAGAAATCTATGTTGACGCTCAGCTCGATATAGTTCCGTGGTTTGTTGTGGTCGGAGTATTAGAGGCATTAGTGAAGTTCCTGAAAATGAAAGCTAAGGGATTGATTTGAGGAGAGTTATCAGTGGAAAGTCCAAAGTTTAAAGATTAAAGAGCCAATTTAACTAACCACTTTGAGCTAAAAGCTTTGAACTAACACCTAACTCCTGATTCCTAATTCAAACAACTCCACACTCCACTCTCCAAACTCAACACTAAATGAAAGGTTGTGCAAATATGGCAAATAATAAACTTGAAAATCTGATGAACTCAACAATGGACAATATCAGACAAATGGTTGACGTAAATACAATAATCGGTGAACCTGTTATCTGTCCCGACGGTACGGTTATTATTCCCGTATCAAAGGTAAGCTACGGCTTTGCTTCGGGCGGTTCTGATCTCCCACCAAAAATAAATACTCAAAAGGAGTTTTTCGGCGGCGGAAGCGGTGCGGGAGTATCTATACAGCCTGTTGCGTTTCTTGTGGTAAATAACGGCAATGTAAAAATGCTTAATATGGAGTTTGACGGTGCAGTTGACAGAGTAATAAGTATGATACCCGACTTTGCGGATAAGGTGGGCGACCTGTTCAAAAATCTTAGCAAGAAAAAGAACGGCGGCGACGATACCGAAAAGGAAACCAAAACCGTTACAGAAACTAAAGTCCAGACCCAAACAAACGCAGCGTCTGCAGGTTACAGTGAAGCCGCAGATTTAAACGATGATTTTTAATTCATAGAAGCTTGCTTTTTCACATATACTCTACTAAAAAAGCGGAGTGATAAAGATGAAGCAGGTATTCAGAAAAATATTATGTTTAATTATCGTTTTTGGAGTAAGTATGAGCTGTACTGTTACAGCGTCGGCAGATGAGCCTGTTATCAGTGCATACGCCTACTCGCTGTACTGTGTGAACACGGGGGAGTTTCTTCTAACGCAAAATGCAGACGAACACCTCCCTATGGCAAGCACTACTAAAATAATGACGGCGATTTTGGGCATAGAAATGCTCCAATCAGACAAAGAGGAAACAATAGTTACCATAACCCCCGATATGTATGCAGAGGGATCATCTATGTATCTTGCGGCAGGCGAGCAGATACTTATGTCCGACCTTGTAGGCGGTATGCTTATGGTTTCGGGTAACGACGCCGCTAATGCAGTTGCCTTAACAGTCGGCGGAAGTACAGAGGATTTTGCAAAGCTTATGAATAAAAAAGCCGCAGAGATAGGGCTTGACGATACAAACTTTGTAACCCCCTCCGGACTTGACGCACAAGGACATTATACTACTGCCTGTGACCTTGCAAAGCTGATGTCATACTGTATGGAAAACAGTCTTTTCCGACAGATAGACGCAGCATCAAGCGTTACTGTTAATTTTATAGAGCCGCAGGGCAAAACCCAAACATACTACAACGAAAACAGACTTCTGCGTGAGTATGAATACTGTATTGCAGGTAAAACAGGCTACACCGATAAAGCGGGTAGGACGCTTGTATCTTATGCGGAAAAAGACGGAATAAAGCTTGCGGCGGTTACACTCAATGACGGCGACGACTGGAACGACCATAAGAAAATGTTTGATTACGGCTTTGAAATGCTCAATATGGAGCAGCTTGATATGGACTTTACAGGTTTGAAAATTCCTGTTGTAGGAGGAACAAAAAACGAGATCGAGGTATCTGTAAGCACTCAGCCGTCGGTTTGTGCAGACGCAGACGGACTTGATGACGTAGAAGCTGTATATTGCATACCGAAATTTGTGTATGCGCCGATAGCAAAAGGCACGAGCGTCGGTACAATTAAATATTATAAAAACGGAGTATATGCAGGACAGTCGGACGTTACAGCTAATGAAACGGCTGCCTATATGGAACAGCCTGCTAAGTTTACAGAAAATGTGGTAAGCTTTTTTAAAAGAATGTTTATTAGAAGAAAATGAGGGAAGAGAAATGGCAGAGAAAATAAGACTGCAAAAGCTGCTTGCGCAGTGCGGAGTGGCTTCAAGGAGAAAGGCAGAGGAGCTTATAGAAAAGGGCTGCGTAAAGGTAAACGGTACGGTTGCGCACATCGGAGATAAGGCAGACCCTGTAAAAGATAAAGTAGAAGTAAGAGGAAAGCGTATAAGCACCGCTGCAAAGAATAAACATTATTATATTATGCTGCATAAGCCCAGAGGCTATGTTACAACTATGAGTGACGAGCAGGGCAGAAAATGCGTTGCGGATTTAGTAAAGGACGTACCTGCAAGAGTGTTTCCTGTTGGCAGACTTGACAGAGAGTCGGAGGGCTTGTTGTTGATGACAAATGACGGAGATTTTGCGAATAAGGTAATGCACCCTGCAAAGCACGTTTATAAGGTGTATAGAGTAACAGTCAGACCGTCTATAAACGAGGAACAAGTAACGCAGATGTGCGTCGGAATGGAAATAGACGGAAAGAAAACTCAGCCGTGCGAGGTTCACGTTGTAAGCCGACAGGAGGGCAGAGTTGTTCTTGAAATCGTACTCAGAGAGGGCAGAAATCGTCAGATACGCAAGATGTGTGAGAAGCTTGGACTTGAAGTAGCAAGATTAAAGCGTACAGCAATAGGACAGGTAAAGCTCGGTATGCTGCCGCAGGGCAAGTGGAGAGAACTGTCAAACGATGAGGTGAAACGACTTACCGCACAGCCGAATACGACCGTACAGACGTTAAATTATAAGTAAGAGAGGAAGTTTAATAATATGCCTGCCGATTTGCATTGTCATTCTGTACGTTCAGATGGAACGCTTACGCCAAAAGAGATAGTAATGCTTGCAAAAACAGTCGGGTTGTCCGCAGTGGCGGTAACAGACCACGATACTTTTACAGGAGCAGACGAGGCTGTGCAGGCAGGTAAAATTATAGGAATAGACGTTATCTATGGAGCGGAAGTGTCCTGCTATGACTACGCTCACGGAAAAAAGGTACATATACTTTGTTATCTGCCTGAAAACCCCGAAGTGCTTGAACCAATGCTGCATAATACTAGCGAGCTACGCAGACAGACATTGTTAAAGGTGTTGCCGCAGATACTAAAGGAGTACCCAATGCCCGAGGAGCTTGTTTTTGCAAAAGCAGAGGGGAGTGCGGGATTTTACAAACAGCATATTATGCACGCACTGATAGACGCAGGCTATACGGGAGAAGTGTTCGGAGAGGTTTTCAAGCGTTTGTTTGGCAGGAACGGTACGGCTAAAACGCGTTTTGATTATCCTGATGTATATGAGGCGTTGGAGCTGATACATAAAGCACAGGGTATAGCGGTTCTTGCACACCCTGCCGTATATGGAAACTATGACATAATACCAAAGCTTATACAAAGAGGGCTTGACGGTATAGAAGTATGTTACCCTCGTGCGGCAGCGGAGGATTTAAAGGAGCTGTCATTAATATGCGACAGGTACGGACTGATAAAGACAAGCGGTACGGATTTTCACGGAAGAAACAGTAAAATACCGCTTATGCTCGGAACGTGTACAACAGAAGATAGTGAAGTAGAAAAACTAAAAAAATTAGCAGATAAATAAAAATGTTTCAAAAAAGTATTGACAAGAATTCTGAAATGTTATATAATAATGAAGCTGTCGAAATACTTTTCGAGGTGTAACTCAGTTTGGTAGAGTGCTTGGTTTGGGACCAAGATGCCGCAGGTTCAAGTCCTGTCACCTCGACTTTTGCCCCTGTACTAACGGTATAGGGGTTAATTTTTATATAAAGGAATGGTTATATGGAACTTAAAAAAATCAGCATTAAGCTTGCGTTTTTGCTAAGGCACTGCCGAGAACCGCAGTATATTGATTTGAACGGCGGTTGGGCGTCGGTCAGCGAGATAATAAAAGCGTTAAGGGGATATTCAAAAGATGTAGATTTATCTGTGCTTGAGCAGATAGTTGCAGAAGATGAAAAGGGAAGGTATTCATTTGATGAAACGCATAGGAAAATAAGGGCAAATCAGGGACATTCTATTCCCGGTGTAATAATAGAAATGGAACAGCCCGAGCCACCCGAATTTTTGTACCACGGTACGGCAACAAGATTTCTTGACTCGATTTTTAAAGAGGGTATAAAATCACAAAAACGAGATTATGTTCACATTTCAAAGGATTACGAAACTGCCGTTACAGTGGGAAGCAGACACGGAAATCCTATTGTTCTTAAAATCAGAGCAAAAGATTTTGTAAATGAAGGACATGAGCTGTATATTTCTCCAAACGGTGTATGGCAGGCAAAATATGTACCGCCTGAATATTTTAGTATTTGTTATCCTGAATAATATAAAATCACTAATAATTATTTGATGTTTTACAAAATTTTGTGAAAAAATCCATTTTTGCTATTGGATTCTAAAGGAGTATATTATATAATGTTTTTATCGGGACAAATATACGACTGTATTTTGTAATAACTGCTTTTGCGTTGTTACAAAAATAAATCTACACTTTAAGGAAGAGAGAATTTGCAGCTATGAAAAGGAGAATATCATCAATACTTGCGGCGTTAATTATAGCGTCATTATTTGCAGCCTGCGAGCCTGAAAATAATGAAGACATACCCAACGAAATACCCTCTGCTGTACAAACACCTGTGGAAACTAAAGATGAACCTTCCGTCAGCTCTGATAAGGAGGACACTTCGTTGGAGGAATTGCCTTCTTCAGTCGATTTGATGGATTACAACGGTAAGAATTATGTTACACCTGTAAAGAGACAGGCTTTTGGCGACTGCTGGTCGTTTGGAATTTGTGCGGCTGCCGAAAGCTCGTATCTATATGAAAATGATCTCGGTGTTCCCACCGGAGAGGTGAATAATAATGTGAATTTTTCAGAGAGGTATCTTTCTTGGTATGTTTATCATAACATTACAGAGGAAGATGTGTTGTTTGGAAAAGTTCGCTCATCTCAGGTAGGCGAAGGCTATACCCTTGGTGTATCGGAAGAACGAAATCCTAATGTTGCTTTTAATATGGGAGGTGCTTCTCTCTCAGGCTTCATTATGTTTGCCTCAGGATTTGGTCCTGTTGATGAAACTATCGAGGTAAACGGAGAATACCCCTACGCATATTCCGACAAGAATATTGTAAATATTGAAGATTTTGAGGATTATTCTCAAAGCGGTGATTGGTCGATTCCGTTGAATGCTCAGTATCGTAATGCTCCTGTAAGTGTTTTGCTAAGGAACGGAAATATTCTGCCTTCTCCGGCTTCAAGAGACGCCGAAGGCAATTATAAATACAATGAAGAGGCTGTTATTGCAATAAAATCTGAAATTGCAAATGGTCGTGCAGTTGCTGTGACAGCACTTGCTCCCGGCAGAATGAACTACGATAATTGGGCGGCATATACTACTGCTGATGAGCGAAACCATGTAGTTACTATTGTGGGCTACGACGATAATTATCCAAAGGAAAATTTTGCAAAAACCGACAGTGACGGCGAAATTTTTCCGGATAGTGTTCCTCCTACGGACGGCGCATTTATAATAAAGGATAGTTATGGCGAATCAGGAGGATTTGACAGAAAAGGTTCTTACTATATTTCCTATCATGATCATACTTTTATGGATCCGATAAGCTTTGAGTTTGACGCCATCGACGCTGTGAAATATACTAACTTGAATTATGATCAATACGACTTATTGTTTGTAGGTTGGTGTGCATACACGGATTATGACAATGAAACAAAAATGGCTAATGTGTTTGATGCAGAAGAAGATGAATACCTAACTCAAATAACATACAGAACGAAAATGACAAACACAGCGGTACATTACGAGATATATAAGGATTTGAAAGACGACAGCCCCGATTCAGGAGTTTTGCTTGAAGAAGGAGATAACTCACATAGCTTTGGCGGTTCACACAAGATTGACCTAAAAGATGTTTATGAACTGAAAAAGGGTGAGAAGTATTCCGTTGTATTAACAATGACATATACAACCGATGACGGAAAATCCACATACACAGATGTTGTTCCGTATGCAACGAATGCTGTTCCGTATGGTTCTTCTCGTGAAGATGAAGTGAAAGCCAACGGAGTAGTCAATAAAGGTGAAAGCTTCCTGCTAAATGGCGGTGAGTGGAAGGATCTGGTAGAAATAAAGGGTAATTATTGCAAGACTGCATTTGATCAACACAAACAGAAGCATTTACCTGATGAATTTATGGCAAAGGACGAAGAGGGCATTGCAATTGATAATTATCCGATTAAAGCTATTTTGATTCCTGCAAGCGTATATAATGCAACTGAAAATAAGTAATACTTGATATTAGGATAAAAGTGGTTGATAAAGATTACTGTAAATTTTAGTATGCATTTACTCCTCAAAAAAATTTTTAAGAAGAGTTGATTTTTGAAAGTCGGATTTATTAGTCATTGGTATATCAGTCTTTATATTAATTGAATATTCCACAAGAAACAGCCGCCAAAGTGAATTCCTTGACGGCTGTTTTGTTATTTTAAATTTTCTGTTGTGATGTCTTTTTCCTCGATTTTATCTTTAGCAACTTTCAAAAGCTTTGATATCCATTTTGGAAAACTGTCGGGGTTTGTTAGATAGAGATTTTCGGCGATAGAAATTGCCTCATTGATTATTATGTACGCACAGATTATCAGTGCAAACGGCATATCAATTCCGATGTTTACTCCTGTGTGCAGAAGAACTGTTGAAGCGGCATAGTCTAAGAATATTCCGAAAAGAAGTCCCATAAAAAGTGAGATTTTTTTCCAAAAACCTTTTGTTGCTTTGTCTGATGATAATCCCTCACCCGTAGCTTTTGCTTTTACAAGTCCTGTAATAACGTCAAGCACGACAGCCACAGCAACAATTACAATAAACAATCCGTATTGCCCGAAGAATGCCGCCAGACCGCCCAGAATAACCGAGTAAAACCATTTCGTGAAGTTATCTATATAAATTCACCTCTTTTGCATTAGTATTACGCAAATAAAAAATCCACACATTAAGAAAACAACCTATTAACTTCCGCCTGCACCTTGTCATAATCATCCCCAGCCTGTGTAAGTTTCTGCTTACGTTCCGCACCGTTGCCCCACTTGCCTTGTATTACTTCCTTTGCAAGCTCGGTGACGGTTTTCTTTGCTGTCTGCTTAGTCGGTGTATATTTCAGCTTGCCGTTAGTATCGTACACACTGTAACCGCTGTTTTTGTCCGCAAGAGCCTTCGCACTGTCAAGG
>CACWKD010000059.1 GCA_902761345.1 uncultured Ruminococcus sp.
CGAGCTTGCAAAGGAAGTAATACAAGGCAAGTGGGGAAACGGTGCGGAACGTAAGCAGAAACTTACACAGGCTGGGTATGATTACGATAAGGTGCAGGCTGAGGTTAATAAGATAATGGGGTGATATTTTGGGTAATGTTATTCAAATGGTGATAACCATTATATGTTCGGTTCTTGCCTCATCCGGTTTTTGGGCATATATTCAAAAACGAAGCGAAAAAAATGACCTGAGAACACAAATGCTGATAGGATTGGGGCATGACAGAATAATCAATCTTGGTATGACGTACATCGAACGAGGCTGGATTACTCAAGACGAGTACGAGAACCTATACGAATATTTGTACAAACCGTATCAAGAAATGGGCGGTAACGGCTCGGCTAAAAGAGTTATGACAGAGGTTATGAACCTTCCTATCAAAAGTCCAAGTTATTCTGCGGAGGGATAATATGCTTTTAAGTAATAAAGTCTATGATATTCTAAAATGGATAGCGCAATTTTTACTGCCTGCTGTCGGTACATTATATTTTACTCTCGCTTCCATATGGGGCTTGCCTTACGGGGAACAGGTAGTCGGTACTATTACGGCAATGGATACGTTTCTGGGCGTATTATTAGGATTGAGCAGTTCGCAATATAAAAAAGAAAACGTGCGATAACAGAAAAATCTATTTCAAATTTTAACCCGATTGTTATATGGACAATCGGGTTTGTCATATATTATCAAAAAAGCCAATCTTATCTCCATTTGCGAGGGGTGATTAACATTAATATTACGGTGAACAATTATTACAAGAGCAAAGAAGTGAAAAAGCAGAACGTAAATGATATTTTTGTTGGTATTATCAAACGTAATCTTTCTATTGACAGTTCTGATTTTCCTATGGTATCATATCTACAAGATTTGCCTTGCCATAACGATACCGATTTAAAAAGAGGTGATGCGTTATGAGCAAAACAGCGGGTATTTATATCCGTTTGTCAAAAGAAGATAGAAATAAGATAAACAAAGAGGACGACAGCGAAAGCATAACAAACCAGAGGAGAATGCTGCTCGATTACTGCTTGCAAAACGGATTTGACGTTTATGATATTTACAACGATGAGGATTTTTCGGGTTCTGATAGGGAACGTCCCGAATTCAACAGAATGATTGATGACGCTCGCAATAAGAAATTCGATGTTGTTTTGTGCAAGACACAGTCAAGATTCGCACGAGATGTCGAGATAGTTGAGAAGTACATAAACGGGCTGTTTCCAATATGGGGAATACAGTTTATAGGAGTTGTCGATAATACGGACAGTAATAATACACGGACTTTGAAACAGCGTCAGATAAGTGCTTTGGTTGACGGCTGGTATCTTTCAGACCTGTCTGAAAATGTCAGAGCAACGCTGTCAAGCAAGAGAAAAGAGGGGTTGTGGGTAGGAGCGTTTGCTCCCTACGGTTATGTGAAAGATCCCGAAAACAAAAATAGACTCATCGTTGACGAGGAAGCAGCAGAGGTTGTTCGCTATGTGTTTTCGCTGTACTTGTCGGGATTGGGTATAACCTCGATCACCAAGCGTCTGAATGACGAGCATATACCTAATCCCGCTACATATAAGCAGGCTCACGGACAGCCTTTTCAAAGCTCGCATAAAGATTGCAGCGATCTTTGGCACACATATTCTATAAGTCGAATGCTGTCAAATGAGGTGTATATCGGAAATGTTGTTCAGGGAATGAGTGAAAATGTGTCTTATAAATCCACCAAAAAACGCAAGAAAAAGCGTGAGGAATGGGACGTAGTGGAGGGAGTTCACGAGCCGATAATCAACCGTGATATTTGGGATTGTGTCCAAAATCTTAGGGCAGGGAAACCAAAGTCTTTGAACAGATACGATGCTGTCAATGTGTTTGCGGGAAAAATCAAATGTGCCGAATGCGGCGGCAGTATGAGAATATTCTACAACCGCCACAACAGGTATTACCGTTGCTCAACCAAATTTATTGCGGACGAGCGATGCACGGGACATTATATTTCCGAGAAAGTGCTGCATAAAGTCGTTCTTTCGGAAGTGCGTAAGCTTTATGCAGATTGCGTAGACGAAGAAGAAGCGGCGGAACAGCTTGACAGCATAAACGGAATTAAGAAAAAGATTGTAAATCTCGGTGCGGAACTGAAAAAACTTGATAAAGAGATTGATAAACTTGATAAGCGTCTTGAATCAATTTATATTGATAAGCTTGATCGCGTTATTACGCCCGAAGAATTTACCGTGTTAAAAAAGCGTTTTACAGCAGATAAAGAAAGGTGCCTAAAAAAACGTGAGTATGTTGCGGACGAACTGGAACAAGTAAAAAGGCAACAGTCCGATACGGATAGTCGCCTTGAGATTGTTAAAAGATTTAAGGATATTCAGGAGCTTGACTTCGAAACAGTACATACTTTGATCGACTATATTGAAATCGGCGGTACTCGTGATAACAGAATAATTAATATATATTGGAATATTTAGCGGAGGTAGTGCTTTCATTGTTTCTGCTCCGCTGCAAGATTCTCGTGCAAATCGGTGAGAACATCGCCCTTAGACTGGATATATGCAGCTGTAAACGGTACACCTGCGGCAGACGCAGGGTAAACTCCTGTTGTATGATCTACGAAATAAGCGTCCATACCTGCTGCCTTTATCTCCTCCGGGGTAAGGTTTCTTGTGAGCTGATAGATTATTGCACCCACCATTTCAAGGTGAGCAAGCTCCTCTGTACCTATATCGGTGAGGATAGCTTTAAGCTCGGGATACGGCATTGAATACCTTTGTGACAAGTACCTAAGTGACGCTCCAAGCTCTCCGTCGGGACCGCCATACTGGCTCATTATTATTTTTGCAAGCGCAGGGTTTGGATTTTTTATTTTTACAGGATACTGTAATTTCTTTTCATATACCCACATAGTTTAATCCTCCTCACACAGATCCCACGGCCAAGGGTTCTTTATCCAACACATACGCTTTTCGGGTGTATCTCTGAATATAATAGGCCCGTACTTTTCTTCATATTCTGCTCTCAGTACACCGCTCTTTTCCTCAAAATCAGCAAGCTTTCTCTTAGCGTCCCTGTCGGTGGGGTGGGTGTCAAGATATAGATTAAGCTCGACTATTGCAAAATCGTATGTTGCAATTTTTTTCATAAGCTCTTGTTTTTCGTTCATCTTGCCCCTCCCTTTCCGCACAAAAACGGCTTGTTAAGCTCAGGAAAGAGAGTTCCTTTGCATATACCCTGTTCGGGACAGTACATCTTTCCGGGTTGCTGGTAAGGGATATATGCCATAGCTACTACTGTATCATCGGGCAAAGGCGAACGTATGCCGTACTGCTCGGCAGCGATACTCATAAGATCTCTGTTTTTATCCATGGTATTAACTCCTTTTTTTGCATATTGTCGGAGCAATAACAGTATATGCTGAGGTTATTGTTTATGTTACCGGATAGAACTTGTTTTCTAAAAGTATCAATTCTGTAATGTTTTCTAAAAAATAAATTGTAAATTTTTCAAAAAGCACTTGAAAAGTTACGACAGATGTGTTATTATGTAACTGATTTGTTACCGCTTGTAACAAATTCGGCAGTTTGTACGCTGCTGAATGAATGTATTCATTCATTTTAAACAAAAATCGAATACCCCAACTGAGGAATAGGCAATTTTGGGAACAGAATACTTGATCGGAGGTTTTGACAATGTCTAAAAAACTGCGCAAGTGCCTTTCCTTGGTGCTTGCGATAATGCTTTTGGCATCATTATCTGTGTTTGGTACTCTGAATGCGAGTGCCGATTATAAAACGGGCGATGGACTTGCCGCATACGCTATGACAGCGTATAACGAAGGCTGGAGATATGTCTGGGGAGGAGCGTCTTACGGCGCTGTTGACTGCTCGGGACTTATTTACAGCTATGTAGGCGGCGGTGCGAGAGTTACGGAGGATATGCTTTATTCTTCTCCCGAGTCGGGTTACGTTTCTGACGGTGTGCCCGATATTCCGGGACTGGGTTTGTGGCAGCCCGGTCATGTCGGTGTTTACATCGGCAACGGTATGGCTGTTGATGCAAGAGATGAAATTTCTAACGTATGCTATTCGGCAGTGTCATCGAAAAGTTGGGTTATGTGGTTTAAAGTTGCAGGAATTACTTACGGAGGAGAAACAAGCGTAGCAAATGATAATCAAAATACGGAGAAAACCAATTCCGCAGCAAGCGATAAGGATAACTCTGTTAGCAATAAGGTTTCCGATATACTCTCTTTAGGTTCTCAGGGTAAAGATGTCAACGCTCTCCAGGAAAGACTTAAAGAGTTAGGTTATTTCACTGATGATACAACAGATTATTTCGGTACGGTAACTCAGTCGGCTTTGATAGAGTTTCAGATTTCTGCAGGACTAACGGCTGACGGTATCTTTACAGAGGAGGTTAAAACTGCTCTGTTTGCAGATAACGCACCCGCAAAACTATTATCTTCCAATGTCAATCCCGAAGAAACAACAGAGTCTGATAATGAAGAACCCGACGAGGAGCTTGAACCTGACACAGACAGTACTGATGTGATTGAACCTGATGTTGACGAAATTACATTAGCAGACAGCGAAAGTGATTTAGAGCTTGAAACGGAAACAGCGTCCGATATTTCCGATATGCAAGTCGAAATAAGTGATACCGATACATCTTTCTCGGATATTATCTACCGTACAGGCGATGAGGACGAGGAGATTACAAATATTCAGTATATTCTTATTTTGCTTGGATATTATGATTTTGACCTGACAAGCGTATATGATGATAATACAGCTTATGCAGTTGCACAGTATCAGCTTGACAATAATCTTGATGCAACAGGCTTTGTTGATACTGAAACATACAACTCACTCTATGCTACATTTGGCGGTAATGACAGCGAAGCAGATACAGATACCGTGACAGATGTACTTACTGTCGGAGATGAGGGTGAGGACGTTGAGAGTTTACAGCAGTCACTTTTAGACTGGGGCTATCTTGACGAGAATGATGATTACACGCAGGGCGTTTATGACGAAACAACTCAGAATGCAGTTGAGTTTGCACAGGGTATGTTCGGTCTTGAACCCGACGGTAATGCAACCGAGGAGCTTGTTTCGGCACTCACAATAGAAGAGTATGAGGAAGAAGAAACTGTGCCGCAGCGTTCGTATGCAGCTGACACTGAAAGCGATACCGAAAGTGTACAGGCTGCTGATGAAAATGTATCCGATACAGACAGTGTGGAAATTACATCTTTAAATGTTGATACAGATACAGAGGAGCTTACAGTTCAGACTGTATCAAACAGCGACAGCACTGACAGTACAACAGATACTGCTAACAACGACAGCAGTTCCGATACAGACAGCGAGAAAAAGACAACAGAAACAGCTTCTTCATCAAACAGCGAGGTTAAAACTGTTGATGTACCTCAGACGGGTGTTATCACATTATATCCAAAGACAGTAGCAACAGTCGGAATTATTGTTTCGTTATTGATTATTTTCTTTGCGTCAAATGTTCACTATTGGAATGTTTCAATGGAGAAAAGAAAGCAAAGAGCAAGGAAGGCTGTGTCGGTATCAGCTTACAGACGCAGTTCAAGGTAAATACAGGTTGTTGAGTAGAATATTGAAAAATTTGGCTTAATAACACAAAAAAGCTTTACTGTCTGTTCATAACAGGGCAGACAGCAAAGTTAGAAATATTTTGTTCCTTTTTGCCGTGCCCTCGATGTATGTCGGGGGCATTTCCTTATGCAAAAACCACTGCAATAAAAGAATACCGCGTGGTTACGAGTGATAATTGTTAAGCTTTCCTATTTTATATAATCCTACTACAATACCTATTACTGCAAGCATACCTACTGCACCTGCAATAACAAGCTCGGATTTGCTTTCCTGTTCGTATAATCGCACAGTTTGGGTTACGGTAGAAGAAGGAACTTCGCTGTACTCTTTTTCACTTGTATCTGATAAGTTTTCCTCATTTTTACCGCTTGATGAGGAAAACTCGGATACGCTTTCACTTTTAGCAGCTTTTGATGAAGTTTCCTTTGCCTTGGAAGATGAAGATCTGCTTTTTACAGTGGCGTCGGTACTTGTTCGGCGTGAGGCGTCATTTTTTGTATCTGTACTGTCACTTTTTCGTATAACGCTTATTTGCAGAGAGGGCGTTATTGAAGTATCGGTGTTTTCCAAGTCACTGTTTACAGCTTGGGTACAATTTAAGTGAAAGGTTTTCTCCGCAGACGGAACACCTGTTTTTGATGTAAATGTAAAATATATAACCTCGCCGCTGTATGCAGGTTTGTTGAAAAGACAGATTAAAGACAGTTTACCGTTAGTATCATTATAGTCGGAAATACAGTCGTCTGCGGTAAATTTCTTGAAAGAAAAATAATCGGTGTCGTATTGTATCTCGAACCATACTCCGCTTAAAGGCTTGTCACCTTTATATGTAACGGCAATGTCAAAAGATCGTCCCGAGTTCACATCTTCGGGAATTTCTGCGGAAAATGTGTAATCGTATGAGTAGGCAGGAAAAGAAAGCCATAATATAATAAATGAAATTAAAATAAGTGCGACAGTTTGTTTCAAATTACAGCCCTCCCCACAGGATATTTTGTATAATTATATCATTACTTGAAGAATTATGCAATAATTATGCAGTAACTACATTGAATTATATTTCTTATTTAAGAAATACAGATTTTAATTCTGATATATAAATTTACAGAAATAATAAAAATGTTATGTAATCAATTAAATGGAAAAAATTACAATTATTTTACATATTATTCCATAAAAGCATTGACATTGCAAATCATTGGTAGTAATATAATAAATGCAAACAAAGTTGTAAATATTATTGCAGAACAATAACAAAAGGGTGGCGGAAAATGAAAAAAGTCTTATCAACTATAATAGCTGCGTCTATGCTTGTATCAATGTTTGCTTCTCCTATATGTGCCAATGCAGCAGATACTGCAAAAGAATATATTCTGGGAGATGTTGACCGCAGCGGTACTGTTACGGCAGCAGACGCCAAAAAAGTCCGTTCTCTGATAAAAATCGGCGAAGTAGGTTCGTTTGAAACTATGCTTGTTGCCGATGTTGACAGGGACGGTGTTTTAACTGATGCAGATATTGAGCTTATTGCAAAAGCTGCAGAGGGTATAAACGAGGGTTACGGTATAGGTTCGCCTGTTGATGAAGTTCTGTTTATGGGCGATATAAACGGAGATCTTGTTGTTAACAATGCAGATGCGGTACTTGTACAGCGTTATCTCAAGGGCGAAGTGTATCTTAATAACGAGCGTCTTATTGCAGCAGATGTCAACGAGGACGGATACGTTACACTTGACGATGTGAGTGGTATTCAGAATTCTTCGGCATATCCCCGTATAGGAAAGCTTATCAGAGATACATACAAGGTTGTCGTAATGGGCGATGTCAACGGAGATTATAAGGTTGACGATGATGACGCACTCCTGATTAAGAATTATTGGGTAAATGGCAAAGGTATAGAAAATGACAGGCTTATTGCAGCAGATGTCAACGAAGACGGTGCAGTAACCGAAGCCGACCATACAATGATAAGCGGGCGTTTGAAAGCAGACAGCGACAGCAGCTTACTGAGTTCCGACGCTGTAAATATGGCGATAAGGACTAAGCTTATAAAGTATGATGAAGTAACATATTGGGGCGATATAAACGGTGACGGCGAGATAACAGTTCACGATGCCTCGGCTGTACTCAGATACAGATCTTCTCTGATCACACTGAGTGACGAGGAGTTTGCGCTTGCAGATGTAAACGGTGACGGTAAATTGACAAGAGCCGATTACTACACGATTTTACATCACATTATAGGTTCTGAGGAGTATTATACCAACGTATCAAAACCAAGCACTTTCCTGCGCCCAAAGACCGTTTATTATATAGGAGATGCTGACGGTGACGGTGTAATAACACGATATGACCTTGATGTTATTGATAAATTCCTTGCAGGAACAATGGAGATAACGGGAGATCAGTATATCGCCGCTGATATAGACAGTGATCAGAAGGTAACAGAAAGCGACAGAGAGCTATTGAAAAATTATCTTAACGGTAAGGATAAAACAAGCGATGTTCTCCACTGGTTTAAGTCGCTTCCCGTACACGGAGATGTAAATAATGACGGTATTGTAAGTACGGCAGATGTTGATGTGCTTGCAGACTACCTTGAAGGCGATACAGATGCAATACCCGAGGATATACTCGACAGGGCAGATGTAAACGGCGACGGTAAAGTTGACGCTACCGATTTGCTTATCATAGATGAATTTGCATATAATTATCCAACCGCATATCCTGTTGAACTTCCTATTTATGTTCCGAGAGAAACACAGTATATTATAGGCGACGCTAACGGAGACGGTGTGATAGACGAAAGAGATCTCAATGCGATAGACGATCATATCAGCGGAAAAACACCTCTGCCCGAGGAGCGTATACCTGCGGCTGATATTGACGGTGACGGAGAGGTTACGGATAAAGACAGAGATCGTCTTGACAAATTCTTAAACGGTGATAATACAGATACCGATACGCCGATCGGAGATGATTACGATCCCGATAAACCGAAAGTTATGCTTTTGGGTGATGTAAACGGCGATAACAAAATAGATGATGATGATGTAAATGATATTTTGAAGCATATCAACGGTATTGAGGAGATACCCGAGGAAAGACTTCCTGCAGCGGATATAGACGGTGACGGCGAGATCACAAAAGATGACGCACAGTTACTTAATGATTATATTCACGGCAAGCCTGTTGACGAGCCTATCGCACAGCCTGTCAAAGTCCTGATTTTGGGAGATGTTGACGGTGACGGTGATATTGATACAGACGATGTCAATGATATTCTAAGACATATCAACGGTATTGAAGAAATACCCGAGGACAGACAGCCTGCGGCAGATATAGACCGTGACGGCGAGATCACTAAGAACGACGCCGAGCTTTTGCAGAAGTACCTTGATAATAAGGATAAGGATTCGGATAGAAATTCCGATACAGATTCAAAAGACACAGACGGTAAAGATAGCGATAACGCTGATACGGATACCGATGACAATGATATAGGAAAGCCTGTAAATCCATATACAGGCAAAGATGACACTGATACCGATAACAACGGCGGCAACGGTGGAAACAGCAGCGATACCGACAAGAACGGCGGTAAGGACAACAACAGCGATACCGACAATAACGGCGGCAAGGACAACAACAGCGATACCGACAAGAACGGCGGTAAGGACAATAACAGCGATTCCGACAAGAACGGCGGCAAGGACAACAACAGCGATACCGATAATTCAAAGGATTTTGAGTACGAAGAAGATACGGACGGCAGTATCATAATCACAGGCTATACGGGAACAGACGAAGATGTGGTAATTCCCAATAAGATAGACGATAAACCTGTTAAGACAATTGATGACGGCGCTTTCAAGGATAATGACGGCATAAAGGATATTACTATTCCCGACAGCGTAGAAAACATTGCAGATGACGCATTTGACGGTCACGGCGATGATTTGACTATACATGGAAAGCCCGGCTCAGAGGCAGAGAAATTTGCTGATGATAATGATATTCCGTTTGTACCGATAGGCGGCGAGAACCCTGACGATAATCCGGGAAAAATTGATACTCCCGACATACCTGATACACCCGATACTCCCGACAGTCCCGATAATCCTCAGCGTGAGGGATTTACATATCGTGTTGACCCGGACGGAAATGCTATTATAACGGGTTATATAGGAGATGCCGAAAATCTTGAGATACCCGAAGAAATCGACGGCTACCCCGTTAAGGGAATTGACGACGGCGCTTTCAAGGATAAGGACGGATTGAAGGGTATGATCATTCCAAAGAATGTTGACAGTATCGGAGATGATGCTTTTGACGGTCTTGGAGACGACTTTACGATTTATGGCTACATCGGAACAGAGGCAGAGAAACACGCAGACGAACATAACATTAATTTTGTTCCGCTTGCATATCTTATCGGAGATGTAAACGCTGACGGCAAGATCACAGCAATGGACAGCTTGATGGTTCAGAGAAATACAATTGCGCTGATGAAGTTTACACAGGCACAGACAGTAAGAGGAGATGTTGATTTCAACAAGAGAGTAACGAACCGTGACGCTTTGGATATTCTTCGTTATTCTATTAAGCTTCATACTTCATCTCATGTAGGTGAGGAAATTACACTCGAACAACTCCAATCAATTTAAGTTTTTCCTTCTCATTAAGTCCCTTCGCTTTATGCGGGGGACTTAAAATTTTTAAAAACGGTTTATTTTGTCATTCATTTATGGTATAATGTTTTTATTTCTAATTATGTTGTAGAAGGCGAAGAACAAGATGTTAAGATTAAGACCATATCATACAAATGACGCAAAGACAATTTTATCGTGGACGAAGGATGAAAAAGCATTCTATAGGTGGACAGCAGGTGTGTTGGGAGACTACCCGCTTACAGAAGAACAGTTTAACGCGGTCGCTAATCTTATGGCATTTACAGCAATAGATGATAATGAAATTGTGGGCTTTTTTACCATGAGA
>CACWKD010000060.1 GCA_902761345.1 uncultured Ruminococcus sp.
TAAAGTGCTTAGAAAGAGTATTAATATTGATAAGTTTGATATACTCAAAGACAAGCTTGCAGACGTAAACTCGGACGGCAAGGTCAATGCAAAAGACGCACTTCTTATACAGAGATATACAATAGGCTTGAAGAATACCGGAGCTGCGGGTAGGTCTGCCGAATAAAAAATCCAACCGCTCACCATTAAAGTGGGCGGTTGTTGTTATTTGTATAGATTTGTTTTATTTATCCTGCTCCCATGTGCGTTCGCTTATGATGTAGCGTGGGCGGTGCTTTACTTCCATGTAGATCTTACCGATGTAATTTCCGATGATACCTAAAGAGATAAGCTGTATTCCGCTGACAAAGCATATTATGCACGTCATACTCGTCCACCCCGGAACGGTGCTGCCCAAAAATGCGGAAATTACCGCCCACAGCACGCCGATAAAGCTGAGTACCGCTACAAAACAGCCGAACATCATTATCATTTGTATCGGCTTTACGCTCAGGCTTGTGATACCGTCAAACGCTAAGGCAAGCATTTTACTCAGCGGATAGTGCGACTCTCCTGCCATTCTCTCGTGACGCTCATAGTATACAGACGTACTCTTGAACCCTACAAGAGGTATCATTCCTCTTAAAAATAGATTTACTTCCTTAAATTCCGCAAACTCTTTGAGTACCCTTGCAGAGATAAGTCTGTAATCGGCATGATTGAAAACTACCTCGGCACCCATACTTTTGAGTACCTTGTAAAAACTCTCTGCCGTAAATCTCTTGAAAAACGTATCTGTTTTACGCTTGTTTCTAACTCCGTAAACAACCTCATATCCGTTATGGTACTCGTCAACCATTTCTTCCATAGCTGCAATATCGTCCTGTCCGTCACAGTCGATAGATATAGTAATGTCCGCCTTGTCCTTAGCCTCCATAAGCCCTGCAAGAACAGCGTTCTGATGACCTCTGTTGCGGCTTTGGCTGATACCGATGTAATGGGGATCTTTCTTCGCAAGCTCTGTGATGATCTCCCATGTTGTGTCACGGCTGCCGTCGTTTACAAAAAGTATCCTGCTGTCGTCTGTTATTTTTTTCTTTTGTATAAGATCTTTAAGCTCGTTAAGGAAAAGCTCGCACGTGATCGGGAGTACGGTTTCCTCATTGTAGCAAGGTATAATTATCCATAATCTGCTCGGGGCTTTCTTCATAGCTGTATGCCTCTTTTCCGGAAAGTTTATCATGCGTAAAAACGCACAGTATCTACATTATATCACCGCAAAAAAAGTTTTTCAAGTATCGCTTTTACTGTAATATTGCAGAGAAAACGAGAGATTTTTGTATTTATATAAACAGATGAAACAGCGTTACACTTCCGTTATATTGATTTATCGGCAAAATGTTGCAATAATTTATAATTTATTGTCGATAAAGCAAGGGTTTTTGTATTATTTTTTTGTTTATTTTATTTTTAGCACTTGCAGACATTGAAAATATATGTTAAAATAAAGACTATGTAGGGGTTTATTCCGTACTAAATTAATCTAACATATAACAAAATAAATTACATCAGTCCGTACATCGTATAAAAATGCGGACCGAAAGAAAGGTTGTGAATTTAATGTCCAGAGCAGCGGGCATACTTATGCCTATCACATCACTGCCTACTCGTTACGGTATCGGAACAATAGGCAAGGAGGCTTATGAATTTGCGGACTTCTTAAAGGGTGCAGGTCAGAAATACTGGCAGATACTCCCCGTAGGGCCTACAAGCTACGGTGATTCTCCGTACCAGTCGTTCTCAACATTTGCAGGCAATCCATATATGATAGACCTCGATACATTATGCAAAGAGGGACTTCTTACGCCTGATGATTACAAGGCTCTTGATTGGGGCGACAATGATGAGAAAGTAGACTACGAGAAGATCTACAACAACAGATTTAACGTGCTGAGAATTGCATACAAGAATTTCAGCAAGAAAAATCCTGCTTTTGAGGACGCAAAGAAAAGCTTTAAGGCATGGTGTACAAAGAATAAGACATGGCTTGATAACTATGCTTTGTATATGTCTGTAAAAGGCTCTTTTGACAACAAGGCTTGGACAGAGTGGGAAGATGAGTCTATCCGCCTGAGAACAGACGAGGGCGTTAAGGCATACAAGAAAAAACTTTCTAAGGAGATCTCTTTCTGGAAGTTCGTACAGTACAAGTTCTATGAGCAGTGGGAGGCATTCCGCGCTTATGTCAACGGACTGGGTATACAGATTATAGGAGATATGCCGATATATGTTGCTATGGACAGTGCAGATACCTGGGCTAATCCGGAAGTATTCTGGCTTGACGAGAAAAGACAGCCTGTGTGTGTAGCAGGATGTCCGCCGGATTACTTCTCTGCAACAGGTCAGCTCTGGGGCAACCCTCTCTATAACTGGGAGTACTTAAAGGAAACAGGCTACAAATGGTGGTTTGCAAGAATTAAGGCTGCAAGCGAGCTGTTTGATATAACAAGAATAGATCATTTCCGCGCGTTCAACGACTACTATGCTATACCGTTCCCGGCAGAAAATGCTATCAACGGTTCATGGATGGACGGTCCGGGAATAGAGTTCTTCAATCTTATGAGAAAGGCTTTGGGCGATCTGCCTATCATAGCAGAGGATCTCGGCACAATGACACCGGGCGTTATAAAGCTTTTGAAGGATTCGGGCTATCCGGGAATGAAGGTTCTTGAATTTGCATTCGACTCTAACGAGGAGAACAACTATTTGCCGCATACATATACACCTAACTGTGTTGTATATTCAGGCACACATGACAATGATACTCTTATCGGTTGGATGGAGTCTGCTCCCGAACACTGCGTTAAGTTTGCAAAAGAATACTGCAAAATGGGTAAGGACGAGCCGTTCAACTGGGGTATAATAAGAACTGCTTACGAGAGCGTCAGTGATTATTGCATTATACAGATGCAGGATTACTTAGGCCTTGGCAGTGAGGCAAGAATGAATACTCCGTCAACACTCGGCGGAAACTGGGAATGGCGTATTCGCAAGGACTATGCTTCCGGTGGTCTTGCCGCAAAAATCAAAAGGTTGGCAAAAACCTACGACAGGCTGGAGGAAGAAAAGAAAATGGAAAAGAATTCAGAGAAAAACACAATACTCGAAAGACTTGAGCTTGCAGCAAAGACAGATTACTGCAAGGAGATCGAGGAACTTACAGTACCGGAGCTTCATCAGGAGCTTGGCAAGGCTGTAATGGGCGAGATCGCAGATCGTTGGACAAAGGCTAAGAACGTACATGCAAACAACAGACGTGCATATTACTTCTCGGCAGAGTTCCTTATGGGACGTATGATGTACAACAATCTTTACTGTCTTAATCTGCTTGATGACGTAAAGGCTATGCTTTCAAAGAAGGGTATTGACATTAACGCATTTGAGGATATAGACGACGCAGCACTCGGAAACGGCGGACTTGGACGTCTTGCAGCTTGCTTCCTTGATTCTGCCGCTACTCAGGACGTACCGCTCGATGGTTACGGTATCCGTTACAAGTACGGTCTGTTCAAGCAGAGCATTGTTGACGGTTTCCAGGTAGAAACAGCAGACGACTGGCAGCGTTTCGGCGATCCGTGGTGTATCCGCAGAAACGATGATACAGTAGAGGTTAAGTTTAAGGATCAGACTGTAAAGGCTGTGCCTTACGATATGGCAGTGATCGGCTACGGCACAGAGAATATCAACACTCTCCGTCTTTGGGAGGCTGAGCCGCTGGAGAACTTTGATTTCCTCAAGTTCAACAACTTTGATTATAACGGTTCTGTACAGGCTAAGAACGACGCTGAGAATATCACAAAGGTTCTTTATCCTAACGATAACAGACACGAAGGTAAAGTTCTGAGATTAAAGCAGCAGTATTTCTTCTGCTCCGCTTCACTCCAGGATATTATCAAGAGATATAAGAGCAAGTACGGCAATGATTACAGTAAGTTCTCCGAGCATGCTGCAATTCAGCTCAACGATACACACCCGATCGTATCTATTCCCGAGCTTATCCGCTTGCTTATGAATGACGGCGTATCGTTTGACGCAGCATTTGAAATTGCACAAAAGACATTCGCTTATACAAACCACACTGTTATGGCAGAGGCTTTGGAGAAGTGGAACATTGACCTTATGAAGTCGGTTATCCCCGAGGTATATGCTATTATTGAAAGAATTGCAGACAGACTTGTTAAGGAGCTTTCTCCGAAGTGCGACATCAGCAATATGAGAATTATTGACGGCGGCGTTGTACATATGGCAAGACTTGCCGTATACGGTTCAAGCTACACTAACGGCGTTGCATGGATACATACAGAGATCCTCAAAAACGATGTTCTCAACGACTGGTACAAGATCTATCCCGAGCGTTTCCAGAACAAGACTAACGGTATTACACAGCGTCGCTGGCTTGGTCTTTGTAACCCCGAACTTTCAGAACTCCTTACAGAAACGATCGGCAGCAGCGATTATCTGAGAGATCTTTCAGAGCTTAAAAAGATCGAAGATAAGATTACGTCTACAACGATCAAGCGTTTCAACGATATTAAGCTTGAAAAGAAGAAGCAGCTTGCTGATTACATCGAGAAGCACGAGGGCGTAAAGCTTGATCCTACATTTATCTTTGATATTCAGGTTAAGCGTTTGCACGAGTATAAGAGACAGCTCCTCAACGCATTCTCCATTATGGATATTTACTTCAAGCTCAAGAACGGCGAACTTCCGAACTGGCAGCCGACAGCATTCATCTTTGGTGCAAAGGCAGCTCCGGGCTATGCAAGAGCTAAGGCTATCATCAAGTACATCAATGAGATTGCTAAGCTTGTAAACAATGATCCCGATGTAAATGATAAGATCAAGGTAGTATTTGTGCAGAACTACAATGTATCTTATGCAGAGAAGATCGTAACAGCAGCAGATATTTCCGAGCAGATCTCCACAGCAGGTACAGAAGCTTCGGGTACAGGTAATATGAAGTTTATGCTCAACGGCGCTGTAACTCTCGGTACATATGACGGTGCTAATGTTGAGATTGCGCAGGAGGCAGGCGAGGAGAACGAGTATATCTTCGGTGCAAGAGTTGAGAAGATAGACGAGCTTAAAGCTAACCATTCGTACTCTTCAAGAGCTATCTATGACAGCAACCCCGAGATCAAGAAGGTTATCGACACCCTTATCGACGGTACATTCAGTGACGGCGGCAAACACGGTGAGGGCAGCTTTGCAGAACTTCACAACTCCCTTGTAAACGGTGCGTCATGGCATCACCCCGATCATTACTTCATTCTTCTCGATCTTCCTTCATACGTTGAGGCAAAGATCAAGGTTAATGCAGATTACGCAGACAGAGAGGCATTTGGCAAAAAGTGTCTTATGAATGTAGCTAATGCAGGAAAGTTCAGCTCAGACAGAACGATCCTCCAGTACGCTAAGGAACTCTGGAAAGTTAAGTAATACAGATAAAACGGTATAACAAATCTCCCTGCTACATTTTGCGGCAGGGGGATAGTTATTTTTTTATAGTAGCCGATGTTGACGACATAATTTTGAAAAGTGGAATTAATGAATAGTGAATATTGAATAATGAAGAATGAATAATATCGGAAAGCCTTCGGCTTTGGATTTTTAGTTGTTAGTCATTAGTCCAAAGCTTTAATTCCCCTCAACTTTAAACTATCGACTTTGAACTTTGAGCTTTAAACTTTGAACTGCAACACACCAACCACTATCACACAATAGGATCTTTTCAATGATATTTACTATCTTATAAAAGCGACAGCGTTTCTGCGTACCTTACAGTTTCCATAGCGTCCTTTGCGTAGTAATCTGCGCCTATCATATCGGCATATTCCTGTGTAAGTACAGCTCCTCCTACGACAACCTTTGCCCTTGCGCCACGCTCACGCAAGAGTTTAATTGTTTCCTCCATAGAGGGTACGGTTGTTGTCATCAACGCGCTAAGTCCGACAAGTCCGATATTGTTTTCCAGTGCGCAGTCACATATAACCTCGGGCGGTACGTCTTTTCCGAGATCAATGACATCGTAGCCGTAATTGCTGAGCAGAACTTTGACTATGTTTTTGCCTATATCGTGAATATCGCCTTTAACGGTTGCAAGAATGATTTTGCCTTTGCTCTGCTGATCTTTTGTGCTTAAAGCTGCCCTTACTGCCTCAAAAGCAGCTTTAGCCGCCTCTGCGCTCATAAGAAGCTGAGGGAGAAACACCGTTTTTTCCTCAAACCCTTTACCTACCGTATCAAGAGCAGGGATTATCTTTTGGTTAATGACTTCAAGCGGATCGCACTCTGTAACTAACTGTGCGGAAACTGCTCCTGCTTTTTCCTTTAGTCCCTTAATGATAGCGTTCATCAAAGGATCTTCCGAACCCGACTGCTGAGAAGACACTGCGTTTTGTACAGTGGTATTGGTTGAGGTTATTTTTGACGCAAACTCTATGTAGTCGCAGCAGCTTTCGTCCATACCTCTGAGAGCCTTATAGCAGTGATAAGTTTTCATCATCTCTGTGGAGAACGGGTTCATAATTGCGCAGTCAAGACCTGTCTGTAATGCAATAGCAAAGAATGTCGATGTAACAAAATCACGATTTGGCAGACCAAAGGAAATATTGGACACTCCCAGACTTGTGTGTACACCGAGATTTTTCTCGATAAGCCTGATGCTGTCAAGCGTTACGTTTGCGCTTTCCGTATCAGATGAAATTGTCATAGCAAGCGGGTCAACAACAATATCCTTGCGGTCAATGCCGTAACGCTGCGCTTCTTCCACAATGAGTTTGGCAATTTCAAAACGTCCCTGAGCTGTTTCGGGAATACCCTTTTCTCCGATAGTAAGGGCGATAACCGTACCGCCGTATTTCTTTACAAGAGGGAATACAGCGTCCATACTTATTTTCTTACCGTTTACGGAATTTACTAAAGGCTTGCCGTTATAAATACGCATAGCTTTTTCCATAGCAACCGGGTCAACGGTATCGATCTGTAAAGGGAGATCGATAACCGCCTGTAACTCCTGTACAACATTTGTTATCATAGCAGCTTCGTCGATTTCGGGCAAACCTACGTTTACATCAAGAATATCTGCTCCTGCGTCCTGTTGAGTAATACCCTCGTTTAAGATATAGTCGATATTGTTGTCACGCAGAGCCTGCTTGAATTTTGATTTGCCTGTGGGGTTAATTCTCTCGCCGATAAGTATGGGAACTTCACCGATTTTTACAGAGTGAGTATAGGACGATACTGCGGTAAAATTCTTTCTTTCGGGGAGCGAATATGGCAGATTTTTAGTCTTTTCGATAGTCTTGCGGATAAATTCGGGCGTAGTACCGCAGCAGCCGCCGAGAATATTTGCTCCGCATTCGGCAATTTTTACCATAAGATCAGAGAAAATTTCTGCGTCAATGTCGTAAACAGTTTTTCCGTTTACACTTTTGGGCAGACCTGCGTTTGGGTTTACGATCACGGGAATGCTTGCCTCAGCGACAATTTTAGGTACTATACCGAGCATTTGTTCGGGACCTAAAGAACAGTTCATTCCGAGCGCGTCAACTCTAAGACCTTCAAGCATTGCAACCATAGCGGAAGGATCTGCGCCTGTCATAAGCTTTGCACGTTCGTCATACACGCAGGTCACAAATATGGGAAGATTTGAATTTTCTTTTGCGGCAAGAACGGCAGCTTTAGTTTCGTAGGAGTCGTTCATGGTTTCAATTAAAATAAGATCTGCACCGCATTTGTCGGCAATTTTAATTCCGTCTGCAAATATGGATACAGCGTCCTCAAATTCGAGATCACCCAAGGGTTTAAGCATTTTTCCGAGAGAGCCTATATCGTACGCAATATATCTGTCGCCATCAAATTCATCTCTTGCTTTTTTAGCGTTGTCAATGGCAGCGGAGATAATTTCTTCAAGGTTATCGAATTTCAGTCTGTTTGCACCGAATGTGTTTGTTTTTACGATATTGCAGCCGCTTTCAAAATAATCTCTGTGAATGCCCGTTATAATATCGCTGTGGGTAAGATTCCATAATTCGGGCAGTTCTCCGGGCTGCAAGCCTTTTTCCTGAAGAAGAGTACCCATACCGCCGTCGAAGTAAGTTCTTGACGATTTTATTTTTTCAAGTATATTCATTAAATTCATTCCTTTATTGTAGTTGTGGAGAGTTATTAGTTGGTAGTTGATAGTTTAAAGTTCTAATGCTTAATGCTTCAACCATTGTATTCAAATCACTAACTATAAACTATGAGCTTTGGACTTTGGACTAAAAACTTTGAGCTTAAAACTAAAGCCTGTAAATACAGTGAGTATTCTCGCAGGTCATACATTTATTACTGCAAGTGCGTGAACTTGCACCGATACCAATAACGGCTGTAACCGATTTTGTCGGAGTCATCAGGAGAGAGTTGGAGAGAGTTACGCCGATTTTTCGTGCAGTATCGAGATACTGTATAAAATCCTTTTGATATGACAGCGGAAAATCACCGTACCCCGCACTGAAACGTGAACAGTGGAGTTTATCTTTTTTTGTAAGCGTAAGTTCGGCGCTGTCGCACCAGTTTTCAATGGCAGATGAAGCGAGAGCGTCTATGATTACGCTTTTTGCGGGGGAAATTCTGCCGTATTTTCCGATAAGTCTGTCAGCGGATATACCGATAGTTGCCGCCATAAGAATGACTTCGCTGCACCCCTGCAAATGAGTATAAAGAGCGTGGCTTTTTATACCGCCAAATCCAAAGCTTGTAATATTCTCATCGGGAAATTCTACCGAGGTTCTCACATAGCAGCATTTAGGTGAAACAACAGCACAAAGCTCCTCACTGCACTTATCTATAAGACTATCCGTAATATCATCGGGCAGAGATTTTCTGTACCCAAGATAGCGTATAGCCTCACTTTTAATAGGATATGCTTGTTCATTACTGCCGAAAAGCAGCTCAACCGTAAAATCAGACATAGCGTTACTTTTTAATAATATATGAGATGTTGTCCATAATAGCCTTAGCTACATCAGGCTTATTCATAGTATAAATATGAACGCAGTTGACGCCGTTAGCATAGAGGTCAATGATCTGTTCCGTTGCAAAGGCGATACCTGCTTGACGCATAGCGTCGGGGTCTGAGCCGTATCTGTCGACAATACGGATAAACCTCTGCGGAAGAGCCGAATTGGAGATAGACATAATTCTCTTTATCTGAGCAGCGTTTGTAACAGGCATAATTCCTGCGATAACAGGAACACGAATATCAGCTTTGAGAATTCTGTACAAGAAATTATAGAGAATGTTATTATCAAAGAACATTTGTGTAGTAAGGAACTCGCAGCCCTTATCAACTTTGATTTTTAAGTTAGCAATATCGTCAAATGAGTTTTCGCTTTCGGGGTGAGTTTCGGGGTAGCACGCACCGCCAATGCAGAAATCACCGAGAGATTTTATATCGTCAATAAGTTCGCTTGCGTAGTGATAGTGACACTGTGAGCGGTCGAAATCTTTGGGAATATCTCCCCTCAAAGCAAGAATGTTCTGAATGTTTTTAGACTTCAGGTTTTCAACAACGGAACTGATTTTATCTTTGTCCGAAGAAACGCAAGTAAGATGAGCAAGAGCAGGTACGTTGTAATTATCCTGAATGTTTGCGCAAATATCAGCAGTAAATTCAGACGTACCGCCTCCCGCGCCGTAAGTAACGCTCATAAAGTCGGGTTTAAGAGCGGCTATCTGTTCTGTGGCGGATTTGATAGAATTGAATTTATCGCTTGTTTTAGGAGGAAACACTTCCATAGAAAGGATAGGTTTACCGCTGTTGATGAGTTCGGAAATTTTCATAATGCAAGCTCCTTTAAATCAGTAAAATATACGTATTTAGTATGTGTTATAATATACCACAAACAAAGCGGCAATGCAAGAGGTTATTTCGGAATAAAGGGAAAATGATTTTAACAATTCTTATATACTAAATGATGACAAGTAATATCGGCAGATGTAAACAAGGACGCACTTGCAATTCTTAGATTTACAATTGGTTATAAGGTAGAAGGATTGTCGTAATAAAAACAAAATTCCCCCTTATCTCGGAAATGAGAGAGG
>CACWKD010000061.1 GCA_902761345.1 uncultured Ruminococcus sp.
GCTTGAAAGAGAACAGCGTAAGCTTTCCAAAATGCAGAAAGGCTCAAATAATCGTAACAAACAGCGAATAAAGGTAGCACGACTTCACGAAAAGGTTGCCAATCAGAGAAAGGATTTTCTTCACAAGCAGTCACGGCAGATAACCAATGCTTATGATTGTGTGTGCATTGAATACCTGAATATGAAAGCAATGTCACAGGCTATGAATTTCGGAAAGTCTGTTGCCGATAACGGTTGGGGAATGTTCACAACATTCTTGCAATACAAACTTGAAGAAATAGGCAAACAGCTTGTAAAAGTAGATAAATTTTTTGCAAGCTCACAGCTTTGCAGTGTTTGCGGATACCGAAATTCCGAAACAAAAGATTTGTCGGTAAGAGAATGGATATGTCCCTGTTGTCAGACACATCACGACAGAGATATAAATGCTGCTGTAAACATACGAAATGAGGGTATGCGAATGGCGTTAGCATAAAAAATTATAAAAGAACAGAACCGTGGGGCGCACGGGGTTAGCTCGTTGATACTGTACGGGTTGCCGTACTTGAACGAGAAGCCCCCACCTCTAAGCGAAGCGTAGGTGGTGGGAGTATGTCACTAGTATTGACAATATATAATAATAAGTATCAAAATTTAACACCGTTCGGTATTTCCGAATGGTGTTATTACGACATAAAGACATTATGGAAGGATCTGATTTTATTCTTACTACAATAGCTTTGATAGTTATAGGAGTTCTGATTTTTGAACTGATTATTTTTATACACGAATTCGGTCATTTTATTACTGCAAAAAAGTTCGGAGTACAGGTAAACGAATTTGCAATCGGAATGGGGCCGAAGCTGTTTCAGTTTGAGAAGGGCGAAACTAAGTACACACTTCGCTTGCTGCCGATAGGCGGATATTGCGCGATGGAGGGTGAAAATGAAGAAAGCGATAACGAGAGGGCTTTGATAAATAAGCCTGTATGGCAGAGAATGATAATTGTACTTGCAGGTGCGTTTAATAATATTGTACTCGGCCTTATAATGATGATGATATTGATGGGTCAGACAGATGCTTTTTCATCTACGACAATAGCGGATTTTGCTCAGGCGGCATTTACTTCAAAATCAGGACTTCAGACGGGAGATACGCTTGTAAAAATAGGCGATTATAAAATATCCTGTTCGAGAGATATTTCTTTTGCCTTAGCGCTGATGGATATACAAACAGTTGACGGCAACGATTTTTCTATATATAAAGAGGACTGCGGCTATACGCTTTTAAGACAGTATACATCTTTGAAAGCCGAGGATTATACGGAAGATGAGCTGCTTGAAATAACAAAAGCGTTCGACGCAGGAATAGATAAACTAAATGTCTGCTCGACAAAGGAAGAAGCGGACGCAATTACAAACGATACTTTGGCAGAGGTCAATAAGCTTGCAAAAACAGACTATGAACCCGAAGAACGTGAGTTTATGCCTGAAAGACGAAGGTTTCGCACAAATGTAGATGTAATCAGAAACGGCAGCAGAATAACCGTAGAGAACGTAGATTTTTATACTTACCTCGGAGAAAATGACGAGCCGTCGGTAGCACTCGATTTTTCTGTTGAACCGATCGATAAGAATGTAGGAACTCTTATAACAGAGTCGGCAAAAAGCACATTTTCGGTAGTACGAATGGTATGGGTGAGCTTATCGGGACTTGTAACAGGCAGATTTGGTATGAATGATATAGCAGGCCCTGTCGGAACAGCCTCTGTTGTAAAACAGGCGGCACAGGTAGGTTTGGAGTCTGGCTTTGGGGAGGCTGTAAACAATATACTCTATGTTATGATGATAATAACAGTAAACTTAGGTATAGTCAATGTGTTGCCTTTACCTGCGCTTGACGGAGGACGTTTTCTTTTTATGGTCATCGAGGTCATTATCAGAAAGCCTGTTCCGCAGAAATACGAGGGCGCAGTTCATACAATAGGTTTTATGATATTGCTTGGGTTTATTGCTTTTGTAACGCTGAATGATATTATAAAGATAGTAAACGGAAACGGCTTAGTAGGATAGGAGATGAGAGAGTATGAGCAGTAAAATTCGTGTAAAAGCAGGTAACGTCGAGATAGGCGGAGGATCGCCCATAACAATACAATCAATGCTTAATGTCCCGTCAACCGATATTGAGGGAAGCGTAAAGCAGGCAAAGGAGCTTGAAAACGCAGGCTGTCAGATAATCAGAATTGCAATACCCGATATGCAAGCAATAAAGCTTATCGAGGCTATTAAAAAGGAAGTATCTGTTCCGATAGTCGCAGACATACATTTTGATTACAGACTTGCGATAGAGGCGGTCAACGCAGGTATAGACAAGGTGCGTATAAATCCCGGAAATATAGGCGGCGACGATAGAGTTCGGGCAGTAGTAAAAGCTTGCCGAACACGCAATATTCCTATAAGAATAGGTGTAAACTCAGGATCACTCGAAAAAAGCATTCTTGCAAAATACGGTTCTCCTACTGCCGAGGCTTTATGTGAAAGCGCATTGTACCATGCGTCGCTGCTTAAAAAATTCGACTTCTACGATATAGTATTGTCAATGAAGTCGTCAACAGTCGGTACGATGATAAAGGCGTACGAGCTTGCAAGCGAAAAATGCGATTACCCTCTTCATTTAGGCGTAACAGAAGCAGGTACGGAGCGAATGGGCTTGATAAAATCATCGGCAGGAATAGGCTCGCTTTTACTCCACGGTATAGGCGACACGATCAGAGTATCATTGACAGACAGTCCCGTAAAAGAAGTTTTAGCGGCAAAAGATATTCTTAAAGCGATAGATATTGATAAAAGCGGAGTAAAATTTATCTCCTGTCCGACTTGCGGAAGAACGAGGATAGACCTTATTTCCATAGCAAACGAAGCGCAAAAGCGTCTTGCGGATTGTAACAAAAGCATTACGGTAGCAGTAATGGGCTGTGTTGTAAACGGCCCCGGAGAAGCGAGAGAAGCCGATATAGGAATAGCAGGCGGTGACGGCGTCGGACTTATATTCAAAAAAGGAGAAATAATTCGCAAAGTATCGGAGGAGGAGCTTTTGGATACTCTTATGGAGGAGATAGAAAAGCTCTGATGTTTGACGGTTTAAAGAAAGGGAAGGTTAGAATTGAGTAAATTAATGGAAGCTATCAGGGGTTATGCGTCGGCAGAATTGATCGACAGATTGTGCCTTGGAAACCCCTCTGAAATGAATATTAATATTAACAAGCAAAACGACACAATGAATATCGTTGTAAAGTTTTCAAACCTTGTATCACAGAGCGATATATTGAGCCTTGAAAAAGAATTAATGAAAAGTCTTGAACTATCGAGCGTTCGTGTATGCACGGTGTTCCCGTCCGAATTATTTACAGAGGAATATTTTTCTGAAATAGTAATATACCTTAAACGTGACAATGCAACACTAAAGCGTGCTTTTAATGACGCCGAGGCACATATTGAGGATAACCGTTTTATTATTACGCTTTACCATGGCGGCGAAACCGTGATCCACGGGCAGAATGCGGAGCGTTTGATCTCGGACGCTATATATAAGATGTTTGGCAGGAGATACAGCGTAGAGTTTGAGGGAATTACTGTAATGAGTTCCGATAACAAGGACTATATCGAAATGCAGCAGCAGGTAGAGGAGCTTAAAGCGAGAGAAGAAGCGCTTGAACAAGTTGAAAAGCATGAAGATGTAATGCGTTCGGCAGACGAGAGAAAAGAGAAGATAGAGAGATCCGCTCCCGAGATCGAAGTAAGAGAGGGCGATACCCTTACTCCCGTTATAGCCGACAAAAGCGCAAAACCTCTTTTTGGCAGGGCGCTCACGAAGATAAACACTATACCGATAAATACGCTTACCGCAGAAACAGGCAGCTGTATGATATGGGGCGATATTTTCAGCCTCGATTTTCGTACAACAAAGGACGGCAAGAAATACATAATTTCAATTCTTATAACAGATTATACGAGTTCTATGACAATAAAGATCATCGAGAATTGCGATAAGTGCAAACCTCTTGATATTCTGAAAGCAGGCACGACTATTGTTGTAAAAGGCGATGTACAGTTTGACCGATACGATAACGAGATAGTAATGCACGCCGTATCTATTGCCACAGCAAAAAAAGTGAAGATCGTAGATAAAGCAGAGAAAAAAAGATGCGAACTTCATCTTCATACAAATATGTCCGATATGGACGGAGTTACGCCTGCGGGAGATCTTATCAAACGAGCATACGAATGGGGTATGCCTGCAATAGCGATCACAGATCACGGAGTAGCGCAGGCGTTTCCCGAGGCGATGAATACTCTTAACGATATTCAGAAAAGCGGCGGCAATATTAAAGTTATTTACGGTACGGAAGCGTATTTTGTAGATGATACCGTAAGCGACAACAGCAAGCCTTTTGAGGGAGAGGACGCAATATGTGAAAACTGTTCTCAGCTTTCAAGCGAGGAACTAAAAAAGCTGAAAACATATCACCAGATAATTCTTGTAAAAAACCTTACGGGACTTAAAAACCTCTACAAGCTGATTTCCTACGCGCATTTGAATTATTTTTACCGCAGACCGAGAATACCCAAGTCTGTTTTAATGCGTCACAGAGAGGGTTTGCTTATCGGAAGCGCCTGCGAGATCGGCGAGTTATACCATTCGATAGTAAAGGGAGAAAAATCATACGAGGAACTCAAAGAGATAGCTTCATTCTATGATTACCTCGAGATACAGCCTTTGGGAAACAACGAGTTTATGGTAAGAAACAATACAGTTGACTCGATCGAGGGTATAATCAACTTTAATAAGACAGTTATAAAACTCGGAGAGGATCTGGGTATTCCCGTAGTTGCGACCTGTGACGTACACTTTCTTGACCCGTATATGTCGGAGTACAGAAAGATAATAATGGCAAGCAAAGGCTTTGACGACGCCGACCACCAAGCCCCTCTGTATCTGCGTACGACAAAGGAAATGCTAAAGGAATTTGAGTATCTCGGAGAGGAAAAGGCTTACGAAATTGTTGTTGAAAACACTAACAAAATCGCTGATATGATAGAGCAGATAAAGCCTATTCCCGACGGAAACTTTCCGCCGTTTATTGACGGTGCGGAGGAACAGCTTACAACCATAACATGGGAACGCGCAAAGAAGATGTACGGAGATCCTTTGCCCGATATAGTAAAAGCCCGTCTTGACAGAGAGCTGGGTTCTATTACAAAGCATGGATTTTCTGTATTGTATATGACAGCGCAGAAGCTTGTTGCAGACTCGGAGGAACACGGTTATCTTGTAGGTTCGAGAGGTTCGGTAGGATCATCGTTTGTTGCAACGATGTCGGGTATATCCGAGGTAAATCCGCTTTGTCCGCATTATCTCTGCCCCAACCCCGAGTGCAAGAACAGTGAGTTTATAACGGACGGAAGCGTTGGTTCGGGATTCGATCTGCCCGCTAAAAATTGTCCTAAGTGCGGAACTCCCTATCACCGTGACGGTCACGAGATACCTTTTGAAACTTTCTTAGGTTTTGACGGCGATAAAGTCCCCGATATAGATCTTAACTTCTCAGGTGAGTATCAGTCACATTCACACAGATACACAGAATATTTGTTTGGTAAAGAGAATGTGTTTAAGGCGGGAACAATTGCAACCGTTGCCGATAAGACAGCGTTCGGTTATGTAAAGAAATATGCCGAGCAGAACGGAAAGGTGTTGCATAAGGCTGAGGAACAAAGACTTGCGCAGGGCTGTACGGGAATTAAGAGAACGACAGGACAGCACCCCGGAGGTATGGTAGTAGTTCCGAGAGGAATGAGCGTGTTTGATTTCTGCCCGATACAAAGACCTGCCAACGATCAGAAATCCGATAATATTACAACACACTTTGATTTCCATTCTATACACGATACGATATGTAAGCTTGACGAGCTTGGTCACGATGTTCCTACTATTTATCATTATCTGGAGGAATTTACAGGTATAAGCGTAATGGACGTATCCATGAGTGACCCGGAGGTAATGTCGCTGTTTACATCTACAAAGGCGCTGGGAATAAAGCCCGAGGATATTGACTCGCAGACAGGAACATTCTCGCTGCCTGAGTCGGGCACAAGTTTTGTACGACAGATGCTTGTAGAATCACAGCCGAAAACATTTTCAGACTTATTGCAGATATCGGGACTCTCCCACGGTACAGACGTATGGATCGGAAACGCAGCCGACCTTATCAAAAACGGCACTTGCACGATTTCCGAGGTTATAGGAACTCGTGACAGTATTATGACATATCTGCTGCATAAAGGACTTGAACCTAAAATGGCGTTTAAGATCATGGAGATCGTTCGTAAGGGTAAGGCGACAAAGCTGCTTACAGAAGAGCATATACAGGCGATGAAAGACCATGACGTACCGCAGTGGTATATAGATTCTTGTATGAAGATAAAGTATATGTTCCCAAAGGCGCACGCAGCGGCTTATATGATCTCAACACTGCGACTTGGTTGGTACAAGGTGCATAAACCGCTTGCGTATTATGCCGCTTATTTTACTGTACGAGGCGAAAGCTTTGACGCTGAATCGGCTTTAAAGGGAAAACCTGCGGTTGAGGAGAAAATAAGGGATATAATAAACAAGGGTAATTCCTTCCGATAAATATATATAAATCCGAGGCAAAGAAGTTTGTAATAGAGGGAGATGCGCTCAGACTTCCTTATTCGTCAATGCCCGGAGTGGGAGAGGCAGCGGCGGAAAGTCTTGTAGAAGTAGTAAGAGAGGGCAATTTCCTGTCGATAGAAGATATACAGCAAAAGTCCAAAGTGTCAAAAACGGTAATAGAGATGTTAAAGGGGATAGGTGCGTTCGGAGATCTGCCCGAATCGAACCAAATGTCATTGTTCTGATAAAATTTACAATCTCTACTTTACATTTTGACGAATTTGGTATATTATAAAGATTGGAATTGATACTAACAACAAGGGGGGATCTGATGTCAAAGGGGACGTTTAAATCAATTTTATCGCTGATTGCATTTGCGGGAATATTGGTACTTGTTCTTACAAGGCTTGACATACTCATAGAAGTAGTGAAAAATGTCTTTAAGGTAATAACCCCTTTTGTTGTAGGCTTTGTGCTTGCGTATGTTCTTAATATACCGTATGCGTTTTTTATGAATAAAGCGTTTGCATTTATGGACAAACAGCCTGCAAGGATAAAAAACAAAGGCGATGAGTTTCTTGTAAAGCTTCGCAAACCGCTTTCACTCATTGTAACGTATGTAATACTTTTTGCAGTTGTGGTGCTTTTGCTGAGTATAATCATACCTCAGATAACGAACAGCATACAGGGAGTAATAGATAACTTTGAAGTTTATTACGTATCTTTTCAGGAATGGGTGTTCAAAGTAGCAGCAAAATTCGGATTTGAATATGAGTTTATGTCTGAGATGTTTGAAGATCTCAACTCATTTATTCAGCAGCATATAGGTTCGGGTGAAACAAGCGAAAGCGCGGGATTTTTTGACATAAATACAATTATGCAGGGACTTACAAATTACCTTTTCCCGCATATATTCGATTTTACAAAGAACGTATATAATATAGTATATAATTTTCTTTTAAGCGTAATTGTATCAATATATTATCTTGCCAATAAAGAAACCTTGATGAACCAGATAAAGAAGATAACCTATGCGGTAGTTCCGCAGAAATTCTTAGGCAGACTTCTCCGCACAGTTGATATTTGCAACAATAAGGTCGGTAAATTTTTGTACGGAAAAATCATAGACTCCACTATAATCGGACTGCTTTGCTTTATAGTATTGCGAATAGTCGGAATAGAGTATGCAGTTCTTTTGAGTGTGTTTGTAGGAGTAACAAATATAATTCCGTTCTTCGGACCTATTATCGGCGCAATACCTGGCGTAGTTCTTCTTGTAATGATAGACCCGCTGCAGGCGCTTGCTTTCGGAATAATAGTAATTATTATTCAGCAGCTTGACGGAAACTTTATCGGACCGAAGATACTTGGCAATCAGCTTGGTATATCGGGGTTCTGGATAATGTTCAGCGTACTTGTCGGAGGCGGCTTGTTTGGTTTTCCGGGAATGCTCATGGGAGTGCCTGTGTTTGCCGTAATATATCAGATATGCGGCGAAAAGGTCAACGGCAGGCTTGTTAAGCTCGGGTTTGCAACCGAAAAGACAGTTCGTGTTGAACCGCTGCCGAGAGTAGCCTATGAGGACGGACATATAGTAGCAGATGATGAAGACGATGACGATATTTTCTTTGATGAAGATGAATAAGACTTAGTATTGGGTGAATATCTCTGCTTCATTCAGAGGTATTCACTTGATTTGTCGTAATTTGTCAAAAAGGGGGAATAGTTGTGCAGAATTTACTTGACAGAATAAACAGCTCATACGGCAGTCTTTCAAAAGGACAAAAACTTATTGCGGAGTATATATCAACACGTTACGAAAAGGCAGCCTATATGACAGCTTCAAAGCTTGGAGAGAATGTCGGCGTAAGCGAGTCTACCGTAGTAAGATTTGCAACAGAGATAGGGTATGAGGGTTATCCCGAACTTCAGCGCGCAATGCAGGAAATGATAAGGGATAAGCTTACGTCTGTACAGAGGATAGATGTTGCTTCGGACAGAATAGACTACGGCGATGTGCTTTCCAGCGTGTTAAATCAGGATATAAAGCTGATAAAAAAGACTATGGACGAGAATAACAGCGAATCGTTCGTCAGAGCCGTAGACGCAATAGTGAATGCAAGAACGATATATATTTTTGCGGTAAAGAGTTCTTTTGCGCTCGCAAGATTTTTAGGTTATTATTTTGAACTGATATTCGGTAATGTAAAGATAATAGAAACTACAAGTAAAACTCAGATGTATGAACAGCTTTTCCGAATAGACAAGCAGGACGTAATGATAGGGATAAGCTTTCCGAGGTACTCATCTTCAACCGTTGAGGCGATGACGTTTGCAGCGTCGCAGGGAGCAAATGTTATTGCAATAACAGACAGCCTTACTTCTCCCGTAACAAAGATAGCGGATTATGTTCTGATAGCGAAAAGCGATATGGCGTCTGTTGTTGATTCGCTTGTAGCGCCGCTAAGTTTGATAAATGCGTTGATAGTAGCAACGGTAGATCAAAAGCGAGAAGAGGTAACGCAGACCTTTAAGCAGCTTGAAAGTATCTGGGACAGATATGACTTGTATATAAAGAACGGAGAGAGTGGCAAGAATGAGCAGTAACAGCATAATAGTGGTAGGTGCGGGAGCGGCAGGCTGTATGGCGGCAATAACTGCGGCAAAGCGAGGATCAAGCGTTACGCTCATTGACAGAAATCCGAAAATAGGCAGAAAGCTGCTGATTACAGGAAAGGGCAGATGCAATGTCACAAATAATTGCGACAGAGATACTCTTATGTCCTCAATTCCTACAAACAGCAGATTTTTGTACAGTGCGTTTGCGGCATTTTCTCCGCAGGACACAATGAATTTTTTCGAGGATTGCGGAGTTCCTTTAAAAACCGAACGTGGTAACAGAGTATTCCCCGTATCGGACAGATCAATGGATATTATTGACGCATTGTTTCGTCAGATAATAAAATACAGAATTGATCTTGTAAACGACAGCGTAACAGAATTGATCATAGAAAATAACAGGGTGACAGGAGTTGTTACGGAAAAGACAGAGTATAGAGCAGACTGTGTAATGATTTGCTGCGGCGGCTGTTCCTATCCTCAGACAGGTTCGGACGGTTACGGCTATGTACTTGCAAGACAGGCGGGACATACAATAACCGACCCTGCGCCGTCGCTTATACCGATAGAAGTACAAGAGAACTGGTGCGCAGATTTACAGGGATTATCTCTTAAAAATGTTTCACTCAAAGTATTTAATAATAAGAATAAAGAAGTATATTCCGACTTTGGAGAAATGCTCTTTACGCATTACGGATTATCAGGACCTATGGTTTTGAGCGCAAGCTCACATATGAGTATAAAGAAGAGCAGCGAATATAGCTTTGCAATAGACTTAAAGCCTGCTTTAACGGCTGAACAGCTTGACCGCAGAATTATAGGCGATCTTGAAAAATACCACAATAAAGATTTGATAAATTCACTTTCCGATCTCCTGCCTAAGAAAATGATACCTGTAACGGTAATGCTGTCCGAGATAGACCCGCATAAAAAATGCAGTGAGATTACAAAAGCAGAGAGGACATCTCTGCTGCGTGTAATAAAAAATCTTACTCTTACGTTTAAGAAATTCCGACCGATCGAAGAGGCAATAGTTACGTCGGGAGGCGTAAAGGTAAAGGAGATAGACCCCAAAACTATGGAGTCGAAACTCTGCGGCGGTTTATATTTTGCAGGAGAAGTAATAGATGTTGACGCATATACGGGAGGATTTAATCTCCAGATAGCATTCTCAACAGGGTATCTTGCAGGAAAATCAATAAAAAATGACGAGGTGTAAATTATGTTTAATGTTGCGATAGACGGTCCCTCAGGTGCAGGCAAAAGCTCTATATGTACAGAGGCGGCAAAAAGGCTTGGTTTTGTTCACGTTGATACAGGTGCGTTGTACCGTTCGATAGCGTATTCGACTATCAAAAACGGTACAAATATAGATGACGAAATTTCGTTGAGAAATTTGTTGAATATGACAAAAATTGAAATTTTGTTTGAAAACGATACTCAGTCTGTAATACTAAACGGCGAAAATATTAACGACAAGATCAGATCGGAGGAGGTATCTCTGAAAGCCTCAGATGTGTCAAAAATCCCGATGGTAAGGGAGTTTTTGCTTGATCTGCAAAGGCAGCTTGCGAGAAACGGCAACACACTTATGGACGGCAGAGATATAGGAACGGTAGTTCTTCCCGACGCTGATGTAAAGATATTTCTTACAGCCTCTCCCGAAAAAAGAGCAGAAAGAAGATATTTGCAGCTACTTGCAAAAGGGGAGAAAATAGAGTATAATAGTGTATTAGATAAGATAATTAAAAGGGATTATCAGGATTCTCATCGAGAAATAGCTCCTCTGAAACCGTCTGAGGATAGCGTTATAGTAGATACGTCCGAGCTTGACTTTGAGGAGTCTGTAAAAAAAGTAATTGAGATCATCGAGGAAAAGCTATGAAAAGAAAACCATTTTTCTATCCGCTTGCAAGGGTAATATGTGCGTTTATTTTTAATGTGATATACCCGACAGAGATACAAAACGGCAAGTGTCTGCCGGAGAATGAGAGGGCAATTGTTTGCAGTAATCATGTGAGCAATATTGATCCTATAATGATCAATTACAGTCAGAAAAGAATGGTTCTGTTTATGTCTAAAAAAGAGCTTTTTAAAAATAAGCTCTTTGCAAAGTTCATAGAGTCACTCGGAGCATTTCCTGTTGACAGGGGGCAGGACGGCGGCAAAGCGATAGGAAATGCCGAGAAGCTGCTCCAAGAGGATAATTGTATAGGAATATTTCTTGAAGGTACTCGTTCAAAGACAGGCGAACTCGGCAGAGGACACGGCGGCGCTTTTATGATAGCGCATCAGACTAACACTCCGCTTGTACCTTGCTGTATAACTCCTCGTGACGGCTTTGTTAAAGCATTCAAAAAGACGAAAATAACCTACGGCGAGCCTGTTACCTGCGAAGAACTCGGCATTGTCGAGGGTACGGCTAAGGAATACAGAGAAGCCGCAAAGCGTTTTATGGAGATACTTGCTCAGATGAGAGAGAAACAGAGAAGCGAGTTTCAAAAGTGAGAGATGAATATATGGAAGTAAGAGTTGCAGAAACGGCAGGATTTTGTTTTGGAGTTGACAGAGCTGTAAAACTCACAAAGGAGCTTGCTAAAGAGGGTAAAAAGGTTCGCACGCTCGGTCCGATAATTCATAATAAGAGTGTGGTACGGGAGCTTGAAGAAATAGGTGTGGTTTCTGTCGATACTGTCGAAGAAGCAGAAATCGACAGTACGCTTGTTATCCGTTCGCACGGAGTTTCAAAAGAAGTATATAATTTAATACAGGAAAATAAAATCGAATTTGCAGACGCTACATGTCCGTTTGTTGCAAAAATACATAAGATAGCCGAGGAGATGTCCGATAAGGGTTATATAATTCTTATAGCAGGGGACAGCAGTCACCCCGAGGTTATCGGGATAATGGGATTTTGCTTTGGCGATGTTTATACATTTAAAAATTCCGACGAATTGGAGGAATTAATAGACAAAATTCCCGAACTGAAAAATAAACAGGTGTGTCTTGTAGCACAAACGACATTTGATGTAAAAGAATTCAAAAAATCTTTAAAAATATTCAAAAAACTATGTACAAATTCGATTTTTTTTGATACAATATGTAATGCGACCTCACAAAGACAATTGGATACGGAGAAGTTGGCGGAACAGTCGGATTTGATGATCGTAATAGGCGGACGTCACAGCTCAAATACAAATAAGCTGTATGATATTTGCAAAAAGCGATGCGAAAGAACATATCTGATTGAAACGGCTGATGAGCTTAGTCATATTTCTTTTCGGGAGGACGATAAAATAGGCATTACTGCAGGAGCGTCAACTCCGGCAAGTATAATTAAGGAGGTACTGGATATAATGAATAATAAATCCGGTGAGGCAATCGAAAACGTAGCAGAAGAGAACTTTGGCGAAATGTTGGAGGAATCTCTCAAGAGTCTGAACACTAACGACAGAATCATGGGAGTAGTTGACAAGATCGAACCCAATGCGGTTTATGTTAATCTTGACAGAAAGCAGACGGGTTATATTCCGATAAACGAGCTTTCAAATGATCCGAATGTTGACCCTAACGAGGTTGTTAAGGTAGGCGATGAGCTTGAGTTACTCATTATGCGTACAAATGATCAGGAAGGTATGATCATGCTCTCAAAGAAGCGTGTTGACTCTATGAAGGGTTGGGACGTATTTGAGAAGGCACTTGAGAATAATGAGGTTCTTGAGGGTATTGTAACAGAGGTTATCAAGGGCGGCGTAATTGTCGTTTGTAACAATATTAAGGTATTTATACCTGCTTCACACTCAGGTGTAGGCAGAGGCAAGCCGTTGGAGAATCTTCTCAAGACTACTGTACAGTTCAAGCTTCTTGAGATCACTAAGCAGCAGGGCAGAAAGAGAGCAGTGGGTTCTATCCGTGAGGTACTTGCAGCAAAGAACGAGGAAATCAAGAATGCATTCTGGAGCAGCGTTGAGATAGGCAAGAAGTACACAGGTACTGTAAAATCTCTTACAAGCTACGGTGCATTTGTTGATATTGGCGGCGTAGACGGTATGATACATATCTCCGAGCTTTCATGGCAGAGAATCAAGCACCCGTCAGAGGTAGTAAATGTTGGCGATACAGTAGAGGTTTATGTTAAGAGCATTAACGAGGAAAAGGGAAATATCTCTCTCGGATTCAAGAAGGCTGAAGATAATCCTTGGACAAAGTTCACCACAAACTACAAGGTAGGCGACGTTATTGATGTAACGATCGATGGTATGTGCTCATTTGGTGCATTTGCAGTAATTATTCCGGGTGTAAAGGGTCTTATCCATATTTCACAGATCGCAAACCGTAGAATCGAGAAGCCTCAGGACGAGCTTACTATCGGTCAGGTTGTAAAGGTAAAGATTACCGAGATCAAAGACGAGAACAAGAGAGTATCTCTCTCAATCAGAGCTTTACTCAATGAGGAAGAGAAACCTGCTGTTGAGGAGTAATCTTTCAAAGTAAATATTATTTAAACGGGAGGCATCCGCAAGGGTGCCTTCTAATACTATATAGAATGTAGAGGTGAATAGCATGAGTTACAAAGAGGAATTTATAGAACTGTTTAATAAACACGTACATCGTCAGGGGGCGAAAGAACTGCTTGAATGGCTGGAAAAAACAGATTTCTTTACAGCGCCGGCAAGCACCAGATACCACTGCGCTTGTCATGAGGGACTTGTTATGCACAGTATAAGTGTGTTTAATGTTATGGTAGAGAAACATTTCGACGAGGAAAAGGATAATATGGAAAGCTTTGCGATATGTGCGCTGCTGCACGACTTGTGCAAAGCGGAATTTTACAAGGTATCTACAAGGAATGTAAAGAACGAAGAAACAGGCAAGTGGGATAAAGTACCGTACTATGCGATAGAGGATAAATTCCCGTACGGTCATGGAGAGAAGTCTGTTTTTCTGATAGAGCGATTTATGAGATTAAAGCCTGCCGAGGCTGTTGCTATACGCTGGCATATGGGCGAGTTTGACGGACCGTGGGGTAATACCGTAAGTCAGGCTTATGAGAAATACCCTATTGCCGTAAAACTGCATCTTGCTGATTTGGAGTCAACATATCTTCTTGAAAGGAATACTTCGGCTGTAAACAAGAAATAATATAAAAGGTGATAATAATGGATTTTGAATCGGCAAAAAAAAGAGTAAAGGATCTAACCGAACAGATCAACTATCATAATGACAGATATTACAATAATGATTCACCCGAAATAAGCGACTATGAGTATGATATGCTTTTAAGGGAGCTTGAAAACATCGAGGCAGAATACCCTGTACTCATCAAGGAGGATTCGCCTACGCAAAGAGTCGGGGGAGAGAGGGCGGAAAAATTTTCTCCCGTGGAGCATACTGTACCAATGGAAAGCCTGCATGATTCGTTTTCCTATGATGAACTCAGAGATTTTGACCGTAAAGTCAGAGAGGTGTCGGCTTCTCCGAAATATGTCGTTGAGCCGAAATTTGACGGTCTTTCTGTTTCGGCAGAGTATAGAAACGGAGTTTTTGTCAAGGGTTCGACAAGAGGTGACGGCAGAGTCGGAGAGGATATAACCGACAACTTGAAAACGATACGCTCACTTCCTCACAGACTAAAAAAGCCCTTACCATTTTTAGAGGTAAGAGGAGAAGTCTATATGTCTGATGAGAGTTTTCTCGAGCTGCTTAAATATCAGGAGGAGCATGATGAAAAGCCGTCAAAAAATCCTCGCAACGCCGCCGCAGGATCTTTAAGACAAAAGGATTCAAAGATAACTGCGCAGCGAAAGCTTGATATATTTGTTTTTAATATCCAGCAGATAGAGGGAGCTGATCTAACAGGACATAAGCAGTCAATAGATTATCTTGCGGAGCTTGGATTTAAAGTAGCGCCTTTTTATAATATTTTTGATGATATAGAGGACGTTATAGCTGAGATAGAGCGTATAGGGGAGTCACGAGGGGAGTTTGATTTTCCTATTGACGGCGCAGTAGTAAAGCTTGATTCGTTTGCGCAGCGAGAGGAACTCGGTTCGACAGCAAAATTCCCTCGTTGGGCAGAGGCGTATAAGTACCCTCCCGAGGAAAAAGATACTGTTCTTAAAGATATAGAAATAAACGTAGGCAGAACAGGCGTACTTACTCCGACAGGAATATTTGAGCCTATTCTTCTTGCAGGAACGACAGTTGGCAGAGCAACTCTTCATAACGAGGATTTTATAAAGGAAAAGGATATCCGTATAGGTGACACTGTGATTTTGCGTAAAGCAGGCGAGATAATTCCCGAGGTAGTAGGATTGAGGGCAAGAGGAGAGAACACCGTACCTTACGAAATGCCAAAGGTATGCCCGTCTTGCGGATCGCCCGTGTATCGTGCCGAGGGAGATTCTGCTGTAAGATGTACAAATACAACGTGTCCCGCACAGCTTATGCGAAATCTCATTCATTTTGTATCGAGAGACGCTATGGATATAGACGGATTAGGCCCTGCCGTACTGGAGCTTTTGCGTAATGAAAATTTGGTAAACTCTCCTGTTGATTTATATAAGCTAAAGGCAGAGGATATAAGCAAGCTGGAACGTATGGGAGAGCAGTCCGCTTCAAATATAATTAATGCAATAGAAAAGTCAAAAACTAACCCTTTAAGCCGTCTTATAACAGGCTTGGGAATACGTCTTGTCGGGCAGAAAGCCGCAAGAGTTCTCTGCGCTAATTTTAATACGGTACAAAAGCTTACAAATGCCGATATAGACGAACTTACGGCGATTGACGGAATAGGCTCTGCTATGGCTGAAAATATAGCGGAATATTTTTCACTTCCAAAGACACAGGAGATGTTTATTGAATTCGAAACACTTGGAGTAAATCTCACCGAGCCTGTTGAGGAGAAAAAGAATGATATTTTTGCAGGAAAAACATTTGTATTGACAGGAACTCTGCCCACATTGAAACGAAGTCAGGCGTCTAAGATAATAGAGGACAACGGAGGCAAGGTAACATCAAGCGTTTCAAAAAAGACAGATTATGTTCTTGCAGGAGAGGACGCAGGAAGTAAGCTTACTAAAGCACAATCACTTGGTATAGAGATCATCTCGGAAGAGGATCTGATGAAGATGATAGAAAATTAAATTAACGCGTTGTGCTATTAAAACACCAAATAAAGTTTTCGATCAAACCTTTTTCAAAAGGCACCCCAAGGGTACTTCCTACGGGCGTTTGCAGGGTGCAGGGACA
>CACWKD010000062.1 GCA_902761345.1 uncultured Ruminococcus sp.
TATTGCCGCATATTTAATTTGTTCTTCCTGCAGCCAACTAACCGGGGGCTAAAGGGTGGCGGGCTTCGCCCGCCACCTATCGGGGCTTACGCCCCGAACCCTGCATACATTCACTCTACTCTTAAGTTGTGGACAGTGATTAATAATTTGTAAAAATGTTTTTTGCACAATCTGAATTACGCATAGTGTTTCTTTAAACTAACAACTTTAAGCTAAAACACACCTAAAAACCAAAAAGTGCGGAGAGTAAACAGTAAATGTACTCTTCGCACTTTTCTATTGATTGAAAAAATCATAAGCCGCATTTACAATTTCCTCGTGGTCTGTTACCAAGTGAATTACAGGGTTTGCACGCTTTGAAATAACGGCAAGCTTATCTTTGATAATACAGACTGATATATCGTCAAAGAACGGCTTTTTTTCATATATAAGTTTGATGTTAGGGATTTGTTCGGATAACTTTTCGCAGTCCTTTATCAGATTAGTATAATCCTCGTATGTAAGATTTATTTCTTTGGCAATGAATATGTCTGCAAGTATCAGGTGCAGCACCTTTGTGGACTTCGGTTGTTTTGCAATTTGCGGTATAATTATTTCTACTGAAGAGGTTTTCGTAAGTTTTGTTATCTCTTCAAGATACTTACCTCTGTATTTGAAAATAAGTTTCTGCTCCGAATGCGTCAAATTGCATTTATCAATAACTGTTCGCAGAAGTTCCTTTGAATACATAAAAATAGGAATAGTCGAATACAAAATCGATGATGTTATTACAGTGGGACATCGCCTCATAAAGCTCAGGTACTTATTCATCTTGTTTTTGGTATAAATTCGTACAAGAGGTTTTGATTTTTTTATGAGAATACTCGCCTGATTTTTATATACCGAAAAATTCTCGGGGTCGCTTGTAACATGAAAATTACCGTCTGTGCCGTTTGTATCTTTAGCGTCGCCGCTCAGTGCGGTTGTATCGCTTACATGGAGAATATGCAAAAGCGGAGTGTTCGATTTCTTTCGCAGACAGTAAGGAGTTACCGCCCCTGTCATATGTAGGGGAATATACATCTGTAATTCGGCTATCAGCTCGTCAACAGGTCTGTATATATCGTGTATCATACGAAGGGTAACGCCCCTGTCGATAAGAGTATAAATGCCAAAAGTCCAGTTCTTGACAAACGATTTGTCGCACGATGTAATATTCAGCGGCATATCGCAGTACATAACCGAAGTGCCTGATTTACACGTCATTTCAGTATTTCTTATAAAATCAAGTTCGGCTGATTTTATAGAAGAAAAGTTTTTATACTTCTTGTCTATTATCCTGTTGCCGGACAGAGTAGGTAGTTTGATAGAGCCTAAATGCAGGTGTTCTCTGAAAGCCTCTAAGTCAAATTCGTTTATTGTATCGAGTATACCTCCGATAGGTGTAAATGAATGGATCGTACCGTGGTCTGTGGAGAGCCATTTGTATGTTTGCTCAGCCATTTTGATGTCTGTTCCTGCCTCAAACGGAGTACAGCCGTACAGTTCTGCAAGTCGGCAGATCACTTCCTCCCTGTGTGAAGCGTACTTTGCAAAAAATTTAGAAGTGTTGATCTTAAGTTCTTCAAGGTTATAGGGTCGGCGATGACCTGCAAGCAGACGCGACATATATGAGGGGTCGTAGTTTAAAGCACTGCCTAAATCTATCAGCGACATATTCATGTGGTCTATAAGCTTACGCAGATTTTTGCGGTAAACCGAATGCGCAAGGGACTCATCTGTTTCGCAGGCGATAAACATAGACTTAATAATCTCATCACGGTCGAGAGTGATATTCTTTTTTTTTGCAAGAGACACCATACCGTCGGCTATCATCGGAACTGTTGTACTGTTTGATGTAGGTTTACGCTGAGCGTGCATATATCTGCTGATAGTGCCGTTTGCAAGACCGCTTTCAATAGTAAGCTCCTTTGCGGTACAGCCTATCAGGGTAATGTAAAAGATGACAAGCTCATCAAAGGTCATAAATATACCTCCGAAAAAATAATGTAAATATATTATAACACAATATTTCTTTTACGGCAACAAGTTTTTTCTGTTTGACGATTTTTATCAGGAATTTTAATTGTAAAATATTATTGTATATAAATAATAAAAAATATCAAAAAGATGTAATTTTTAAACAAAAAAATAATAAATAACTTGAAAAATACATAGAATTATGATATTATAAGATGTAAAATGTAATAATCAACAAAAAATATATGCGAATTGGAGGAATATTTTATGACAGAACGTCCTGCGTGGAAATTTGACGGTAAAAATGTTATCAGAGGTACATATAAATTTGAATGGAACGGCGGGTTTGCGGTTTCGCAGAAAAGGAAAAACATTAACGCTCTCCACGAGTCGATCAAAAGGGGCACGGGTGAAACCGCCCTTGAAATATCAACAAAATCAGAGGTTGATTTGGGAGCTGATCTCAGTGCGTTTGTATTAAAGCTTGACGGTGTACTGCTGGAGTGTGTGTTCCAGTCGAGTAAGGTTTTTGAAAACGGCGGGCCTTACAGGGATCTGCTTGAAATGTCGCCAAAGGACGCTAAGCGTGACGAGCGTCTGCAAAATTCGGGCAAACTGAAAAGCTTTAATTACGGCGGTCACGATTGGAGTTTAAGACCCGTTACAGCGTTTTATGATTACATTTATGTAAAGAGTGCTTTGCAGACCTTTGACAAAGAAACTCTCAAAGACGGACTTGCAGAGTATCAGTGGTTTACGGATATAGAGTTTAATCCGAAAAAGTCTATCAATACTCAGGCAAGGTCTGCGGCGATACTTAAAGCGCTGCTTTCAGAGGGTAATTTCGAGGTGCTTGACACTCCCGAAAGCTGGAGCGAGTATCACAAGAGGATAGTTAAAGGGTGACGGGGGGCATTTAATGAATAATGAATAATATCGGAAAGCCTTGCGGCTTTGGATTTATATGTTGTAGGTTGTTAGATTTAAGTTTTAAGATAAATACTTCTTTGAACTTTGAACTAACAACTCATTGCTAACTCCTCACGGTATTAATGAATAATGAAGATTGAATAATGAATAATGAATAATATCGGAAAGCCTTGCGGCGGAATTAATGAATAATGAAGATTGAATAATGAATAGTGAATAATATCGGAAAGCCTTGCGGCTTTGGATTTATATGTTGTAGGTTGTTAGATTTAAGTTTTAAGATAAATACTTCTTTAAGCTTTGAACTAAAAACTTTGAACTAACATCTTTGAGAAAAAAATAAAAAATTTTTAAAGAGTTGCATATTCGTATGCAACTTTTTTTGTTTTTCAGGGGGGAGATGTAAGGCGCGCTGCCTTACGATAAAATATTGCGGTGAACCGATCTCCGCAGTCAATGACAGGAGGAAGATATGAGGAGAAGAAAACAAGATCCCGAAACCTGCAACGAAAGGTGTATGTCCTGCACAAGGCGGTTTAACTGCCGAAAACGTGTGCTTTTGGGTTATGAGAGGCTTGCGTTCGGAAGTACGAGCGACGCATTCAGACTGCTTATGTCGGACGGGGAAATCGATGTGCAGACGCTTGATCTGTACAATGTTTCCGAGATAAAAAAGCCAAAGGACGGCGCTATGGAGATGAAATTTTTCGACAGGCTCAAAGCGCTCGAATATCTCGGTACTTCTTCGTCCGATGACGCCGCAGCAGGCACGCTTTATGACGCTCTGAACCGCTGCGCCGCAAATATCGGAGGAGAGAGTACAAATGAAGTTTGATACGTTTTCCGACAAACAGCTTAAAGTGCTTTCGTGGTGGTGTGACGACAGCGTATATCGTGATAAGTCCTGCATAATTTGCGACGGCGCTGTAAGAAGCGGAAAAACAGTCTGTATGAGCATATCGTTTGTTTTGTGGGCATTTTACCGCTTTAACAATTCGTCCTTTGCGATATGTTCAAAAACTATCCGCTCAGTAAGACGCAATGTTATCACGCCGCTTAGCGAGAATGTCCGTACTCTCGGGTTTACTGTGCGTGAAAAATACTCCGAAAATTATATCGACATCTCCTACGGAAATCATACAAACAGGTTTTACTTTTTCGGCGGCAAGGACGAAAGCTCGGCTGCCCTTATTCAGGGAATGACACTTTGCGGTATACTGCTTGACGAGGCGGCTCTTATGCCGAGATCGTTTGTTGAACAGGCGATAGCGAGGTGTTCCGTTGAGGGTTCGACATTTTGGTTTAACTGTAACCCAGAATACCCTCAGCACTGGTTCAGGCAGGAGTGGATACTCAAAGCCGAACAGAAAAATGCTCTCTATATACATTTCTCAATGGAGGATAATCCCTCGCTTTCAAAGGAAATGCTTGACAGATACAAAAGTCTGTATTCGGGAGCTTTTTATCAGAGGTTTGTCGAGGGTAAATGGGCGGCTGCGGCAGGCGCTGTGTACCCGTTTATGGGAGATGAGAAAATGTTCTGCGAAGTCCCCTTAGGAAATGCCGAGAGGTATATTATTTCCTGTGATTACGGTACTGTCAATCCGTCATCGTTTGGTTTGTGGGGTGAGTACGGCGGAGTGTGGTATCGTGTTGCGGAATATTATTACGACTCTAAAAGAGAGGGTGTTCAAAGAACAGACGAGGAGCATTACGAGGGGTTGAGAGAACTTGCGGGCGGCAGGCTCATTGAGAGGGTAATTGTAGACCCGTCTGCGGCAAGCTTTATTACAGTTATCCGCAGGCACGCAGAGTTCCCCGTACAGCCTGCCGACAACAAGGTTTTAGACGGTATAAGAAAAGTGTCCGACGCTTTAATGTCGGGGAGAGTAAAGATCTGCCGTAATTGCAGGGACGCCGCAAGGGAGTTTTCTCTTTACCGCTGGGACGAAAGCGGAGCAAAGGATTGTCCCGTAAAGGAGAACGATCACGCTATGGACGATATACGCTACTTTGTGACAGCGTTGGGAGATTATGAAAACGAGGGCATTTTTGCGGTGTCGGTAGAGAGATAACGGAGGTGATTTGTTGAAGCTTTTTTCTAAGAAACAAGAGGATATATCCACGCCTGTTGTGCAGACGGCGGCAAAGGGGGTTTTTCACCCATATTCCGAGTTGTACCATACGGGGCTTGTTACACAGCAGGAGCACAGACTATACAGAACGCTCAGAGAGGCAGTTCCCGTAATTGACGCAGCGATAGGGAAAATAGTCAGACTTGTCGGTAAGTTTGAGGTCAAATGCGAGAGAAAATCTGTTGAAGATAAACTCAAAAAATTTCTCTCAAATGTACGCTCTGACGCAGGGGGTAAGGGAATAGAGCAGTTCCTATACGTGTATTTAAGCTCGCTGCTAACTTACGGTACGGCAGTATCGGAGATAGTTTTAAGCGGTGACGGCAAAAGAATATATTCTCTGCTTAATATTCCGCTGTCGAAAATCGAACTAAAGTATGCCGATAACGGTATAGATACGGTCGTATACCCCTCGGGTGTGATCGACAGCAAACCTCTGCCGTATCAGAATTTGATATGCGTGTCTGCGCTTGACCCCGAACCGGGCAGCGTGTACGGTACTTCGATACTAAGAGGACTGCCGTTTATCAGCTCGATACTTTTGGGTATCTACAATACTACGGGAGTTAATTTTGAACGTGTCGGAAATGTTCGTTTTGCCGTAACGTATAAACCCTCTACCGAGGGCGACAGGGCAATGAGCAGACAGCGCGCGGCGGCTATTGCAGACGAGTGGAGCAAGGCTATGCGAAACCGTGATACCGTAAGCGATTTTGTGTCGGTGGGAGATGTTTCCGTAAGCGTAATAGGAGCAGATAATCAGATACTCGATACCGAGATACCTGTAAGACAAATGCTGGAGCAGATCGTTGCTAAGCTGTCTATTCCGCCGTTTATGCTGGGGTTATCGTGGAGTACGACTGAACGTATGAGCAGCCAGCAGGCGGATATACTTACAAGCGAACTCGAATACTACCGAAACATACTAAACGGCGTTATCAGACGTATTTGCGATACTTGGTTTTTACTCGGCGGTATCGACTGCGATTACGAGATAGTGTGGGAGAATATCAGCTTGCAGGACGAAACGGAGCTTGCTCAGGCAAGGCTTGCTAACGCTCAGGCGGCTCTGATAGAAAAGGAATTGGAGGAGGATAACAATGAATAAAAACAAGGACTTTGAAATCAGTCCTGCCGGTACGGTTACAGACAGCGATATGGAGCTTATCAATAAGTACGCAAGAAAACAGCTTTCTAAAGACGAGGTCTATACATTTACAGTAGTGCTGTGCGATAACGATGTCGACAGGGATTACGAACATTTTACAGCGGATACTCTTGAAAAGCTATCTCAGATGTTTGTGGGCGTTACAGGCATATACGATCACGAACCGTCCGCAAAAAATCAGATCGCAAGAATATACGACTGTAAATGCGAATTTGTAGAGGGCAAAAAAACTGCTTTGGGCGAAGATTATATGCGTGTTGTCGCAAAAGCGTATATTCCCGTATGCGACGCTTCAAGGGAGATAATCGCACTTCTTGACAGCGGTATCAGAAAGGAAGTAAGCGTTGGCTGCGGTATAGAAAAATGTATCTGCTCGATATGCGGCGCAGATATGAGGGAACACAGCTGTACGCATATCAAGGGAGAGAAGTATTCGGGTAAGCTGTGCTGCGGAGTTTTAAGCGATCCGACAGACGCTTACGAGTGGTCTTTTACGGCTGTTCCCGCGCAGAGAAAGGCAGGGGTCATAAAGAGCTTTTTGAGATATGATGACGACGATTACGAAACTATGAAAAGAGCCGCCGCGCAAAGCGAGAGGTTTAAGTCCTATATGATACTTGAAACCGTCAAGGCAGGCGTTACAGCTCAGATAGGAATAGGCAGCGAACTGCTTGAAAAAATGGTTTGCAGTCTGAGCGCCGAGGATATGATAAAGCTCAAAGCGTTATTTGAGGAAAAATCATCACAGCTTTTCCCTGTAAGATCTCAGCTTGATATTACGGGCAAAGATAAGGATATATCTGTAAACAGCGAATACAGCATCTAATGAAAGGAAGTAATAATATGGCAATCTATGAAAATCTTACTATCGAAAAAGGTATGTACGGCAAGAGCGGCAGCGGACTTACTAAGACGCTTGAAAAGCTTGACCCGAGCGAGAACTACAAGGGTACGCCTCTTGAGGGACTGGACGCTTTTGAAAGACAGCTTAAAAGATTTGATATAAAGGTAAGCGGCGCAGGCAGCGACAATATAGAGAAGTTTTTCCAGACCTCTTCGTCTGCCGCGCTTTTCCCCGAATATGTAAGCCGCGCTGTTCATCAGGGTATGATGCAGGCAGACGTACTCAAAGATATAGTGGCGGCTGTTACTAAAATAGACGGTATGGATTACCGTTCAATTGCGTCTATCCCGACAGACAGCGAGCTTGAACTTGTACAGACAGCAGAGGGTACGTCTATTCCCGAAACAAATATCCACGTTCAGGCAAACCTTGTTACACTCAGAAAGCGTGGCAGAATGCTTGTTGCGTCATATGAGGCGCTAAGATTTCAGCGTCTTGACCTCTTTACCGTAACACTCAGACAGATCGGCGCATACATAGCGAGAGCGCAGTTTAAGGACGCTGTAACTGTTATTAAGGACGGTGACGGCAACTCCAATTCGGCTCCCATTGTTCCTGTAAGTACGCAGGGTACGCTTGCTTACGCAGATCTTGTAAGCCTTTGGGGCGCTCTTAATCCGTACCAGCTCAACACTATACTTGCGCCTACAAATCTTATTTCCTCAATGCTCAATATGACGCAAATGCAGGATTCAGCCGCAGGCAACGCATTCCACGCAACAGGAAAAATGATCACTCCGCTTGGCGCAAACCTTATTCACGTTCCGACAATGTCGGTAGGTTCGCTTGTGGGTCTTGATAAGAACTACGCACTTGAAATGGTTACGGCAGGAGATGTATGCACAGAGTACGATAAGCTCATTGACAGACAGCTTGAACGCGCGGCTATTTCCTGTATAGCAGGGTTCTCAAAGATATTTACAGGAGCGTCAAAGGTTCTTGTAGTATCCTGATTTGGAGCAGAAAGGGGTAAGATATGGATTTTGATAAGGTTTATAGAAAATTCATTACGCTCAGCGAGCTTGACTTAGAGCAGGCAGACAGGTGGAAGTATCTTGTCTATGAGAGTATGTTTGATATATCTGATATACTTATTCCCGACTATGACAGCAGACGCTACCGTCACCGTATTACAACGGCGGCGGCAGCCCTTGCCTTTTACCGCTACAAAAAGATACTCTGCGCAAGAGGGGAGCTGTCGGGAGTAAAAGCGGGAGATCTTACGGTAAATGAGGACAGAACATCTGTGGATTATGCCTATTCGCTGTACTGTGACGCTCTTCTTGCAATAAGCGATCTTATTATGGTTGACGATCTGATTTTCGGAAGGACTGACAGCTTTGCACAAAGATGTAATTACAGCTGTGATTAAGCAGTACGGCTTGAAATGTAAAGTTGTACCCGAAAACGCAGGCAGGGAGTTTACCGTGTACGGGTTTATAGAGCCGCTCAATTACAAGAGCAAATATGTCGCAGGCGGCAACTTTTCTGTAAACGGTTATCTTGACGGCGGGTACAGTCTTTTTATCGGTGAGGCAAGATGCAGAACAGATCTTTTGGGGTACGGTACTGTGATCGAGTGTGAGGACGGCAAATATACTCTTGTACACGGCGACATCTATCATAAGGGCAAACACCCGCTGTACAGCAGGGCAATTTTGAGAAGAGTAAGCGAGGATAACAGTAATGTTTGACAAAATAAACGAGATGATCTCAGAACTTTGCGAAAACGGCATTAACGCTGTCTTAGGTTACAGGCACAACAATGCGCAAAGACCCGTTAAAAGGGGGAGCGCGTATGTTTATCCCGAAAAGCTTGAATGCGGCAGACTTTACTTTGCAATAGATGTATATTCGCCCTTTAGTGATGATCTGTCGGGGTGTATGACGCTTGCGCAGGATACTGCAAGAGTGTTGTCGTCAAAGATAAACGCACAGGAGCTTGTAATATCGAGAGTATCATATGACAACAACAGTATGGGTTATGTTTCCCGCATAACAGCGAATACAGTGTGCGATAGTTCAGGCGGAGTACAGGTGCGGTTTTACGGCTTTAAGGGTAATGACGGACTTATCGTTAACGCAGATATTTTTGATGTTAAGTTTGAAACGGATTTTTCACCGTACCCGATATATACGATTTTAAACAGCGCGCCTGTTGATGTTGTTTATAACAAAAAGAAATATACGGTAACGCTAAAGGGTGTTCGGGGCGGACTTGGAAGTCTGTTATCAAGCTACGGTATGTTCAATATGCGTTTTGTAAGTGCCGATGAGGAATTTGATCTGTATAATTGCTGTGTTATAAAAAGCGATGAACCGCTCGGAAGTGTGATCGTTATTGAGGGAATGTTATCGACTTAGTGTAATATTCACTTGTAACATTTCGGATAAAGAATAGTATTAATTTTATGTAAAAACTAATATGCATATTAAATGTTATGATTAATAATACTCCCTCCGTCAAAGAGGGCGGCAAAAAAGGCTCTCACTGAGGGAGTTTTATTATAGATAACGACAAAGAAAGGTGCCTAAAAAAGGATAAAGATAACATATTAAAGTTTTGCTCAAGCC
>CACWKD010000063.1 GCA_902761345.1 uncultured Ruminococcus sp.
GTGGAGTGTGGAGTTGCTTGAGTTAGAAATTAGAAGTTAGGAATGGAGTTGTTATTTTTTAGTTCAGAGTTCAAAGTTCAAAGTCCAAAGGGATTTGATTATAGACTAACAACTAACAACTAACAACTACCAACCGCCAACTCCAAACTACCAACTAATTTTTTTCGGAGTGCTTTGATATTCTGTATGAATATATTAAGCTAACAATTATCATTACTGCGGTGATTGACAAAAGTATGAACATACCTGCAGCACCCTTTACAAAAAATCCGCACACAGTCATAATTATTCCCCCAATCACCAATGTAAAGCCTGAAAATCTCTGGCTGCGTTTCCAAGAGTCGTCATCGTTCATTATCCAAGGAGTCCTCATTCCGATTACAGAATTTCTTTTTACCTTCGGCATAATGTTGCCGGTTATTACAAATAATAATCCAAATACTATAAGTGTAAGACTGCCGATATTGATTTTCAAAGAGTATAGATTTTCAACGTTGTTATATTGTGCGTAGAGAAAATACACAAACAACACCAATAATACAGACAAAAGGCATTCGCATACGATATACATAGCCTTCTCGTTATACTTTCGGTTATTCTCCTTCTTTGAATAGTATTTTGCAGAGATTGTCATACCGATACCGATGATAATTGACATGATCGGGAAAATCAATGCTTCGAATTTGCTTCCGTAGCGGTCGGCGCTTCCGTCAGGTCCGTAATGTACAGGTATAATGTCGGGGAGTATGAACAACGATGTTATCCCTATTATTACAGATAGTGAAACAAGAACGATGATTAAAGTAATATGCATTTTGCTTTTCATATAAATCTTCCTTTCCGATTAAGCTTTAAGGTCGTTTATCCAAAGAATAATTTCATCTAATACTGTGAGGTCGAGTTCATAGTATATGAAGTTCTTATACTTTGTTTCGTAGATAATTTCGGCTTTTTTCAGTTTCTTCAAGTGATAGGAGAGAGCCTGCGGCGTCATACCCATTTCTTTGGCAAGATCGCCCGAGGATATTTTACCACGTTTCAGAATTTCGATTATCCTGCGTCGTTCCTTGTCCGATAGAGCTGCCAGTATTTCAGAAACTGCCATGTGTATCACCTCTTTTATGCTATTTAAAAATTTCTTTAAATAGATTGTATCACAGCAAAGGATATTTGTCAATAGTTATTTAAAAAATATTTTAAATAGACTTTAGTATAAAATTAACATTTATCTGCTTGATAATTTTTATATGTTTGTTATAATAATTACATAAACGATCGAGGTGGTAAAAATATGAAGAAAAAACTTCTGCTGATGTTTAACCCTACATCGGGAAAATCTCAGATAAAGCCAAATTTATGGAATATAATAGATATATTTGTAAAAGGCGGATATGACGTTACAGTATATCCGACGCAGAGAAGAATGGACGCACACGATACTATCATCGAGAGGGCGGAGGAGTTTGACAGAGTTGTTGTATGCGGCGGTGACGGAACACTGAGTGAAGCCGTATCCGGTCTTGTAACCCTTCCGAAAGACAAGCGTACCGTTTTGGGATATATACCGAGCGGTTCGACAAATGATTTTGGTTCAAGCCTTGAGATACCTTTTGACAATATTGAGGCGGCAAGGTGTATAGTAGAGGGCAGTCCAATGCCGTGTGACTGCGGATTGTTTGGTGACAGACACTTTATCTATATTGCAGCTTTTGGTGTGTTTACCGATGTATCGTATGAAACACCGCAGCGAACAAAGAACATTTTGGGTCATGCGGCTTATGTGCTTGAGGGTATGAAAAGACTGAAAGACTATTCTTACTATCATATAATAGTAGAGAGTGAGGAGCTTATAACGGAGGACGATTTTATATTTGGTTTTGTATCAAATACAAGTTCAATAGGCGGATTTAAAAATCGTTCCGAATATGCGCCAATGCTTAATGACGGACTGTTTGAATGTGTGCTTATTAAAAAGCCGAATTCGCCTGCCGATTTACAGAATATTCTTTCGGCGCTTGTAACGTCTGATTATGATTGTCCCGAACTTCTGAAATTCACGACAAACAAGGTTAGATTTATCACATCAGAGCCTGTGAAGTGGACAACAGACGGAGAGGACGGCGGAGAACATACAGATATAACAGTAGAGGTAATTCCTCAGGCGTATAATATTGTTGTTGAAAACTAAAAGAAATAACTCCCCTGTGATGTGGTTCATAGGGGAGTTGTTATTGGATTTAAAATAATAATGAATGATTTATGAGAATGTAGTGTTTTATTGTAAATTTACTTTCTCCTAAGTATTCTCATAGAATTAAGAACAGCAATGATCATTATGCCTACATCGCCGAATACTGCTTCCCACATTCCTGCTATACCGAAAGCGCCGAGTATAAGGAACAGTATCTTTACCGCAATTACAGCGATAATGTTTTGCGTGACTATTTTCTTTGTGTATTTTGCAATACCAATTGCCTGATAAAGCTTTGAGGGTTCGTCTGTCATAAGAACAATATCTGCGGCTTCAATAGCAGCGTCTGAGCCGAGCGCTCCCATAGCTATTCCTACATCTGCCGCCGCAAGTACGGGCGCGTCATTTATGCCGTCACCTACAAATGCAAGCTTTTTGTCGTCGGCAAGATCTTGCTTTAGCTTTTCAAGCATATCAGCTTTATCCTGTGGAAGCAGCTCGCTGTAACATTCGTCTATACCAATTTCCTCTGATATTCTTTCGGCAATTTCTTTGTTGTCGCCTGTAAGCATTACTGTTTTAGAGATACCTGCGTTTCTAAGTTCTTCAATAGCTTTTCTGCTGTCGGATTTGATTTCATCTGCTATGGTAATACTGCCTAAGAATTTGCTGTCCTCTGCTATGTATATAACCGTACCAATATCGGAATTAGCGGAGTACGAGATTTTTTCTTTATCCATAAGCGCAGAATTTCCGCATAGAATAGCTTTATCATTTACGTTTGCGCTGATACCGTGACCGGATATTTCTTTGTAATTTTTTATAACAGATTTGTCAATACCTTTTCCGTACTCCGAAACAACAGATTTTGCTATTGGGTGGTTAGACATACATTCTGCTTTTGCAGCTGTTTCGAGGAGTTTGTTTTTATTTATACCTTTTGCAGGAGTGATGTTTACTACCTTAAAGACGCCTTTTGTAAGAGTTCCTGTTTTATCGAAAACAAATGTATCTGTATAGTTCAAAGCTTCGAGATAGTTGCTGCCCTTTACAAGGATACCCTTTCTTGACGCTGCGCCGATTCCGCCAAAGAAAGAAAGAGGAATAGAGATAACAAGGGCGCAAGGACACGATATAACAAGAAAGACAAAACAGCGGTGCAGCCAATCGCCCCAGTTTCCGCCAAAGAATAACGGCGGTATTACTCCGAGGAGAAGTGCGGATATTACAACTATCGGAGTATAATATCTTGAAAATGTTGTTATGAAATTTTCTGTGGGGGCTTTGCGTGCTGCGGCATTTTCTACCATATCAAGTATTTTGGCGGCGGTTGATTGACCGTAAGTTTTTGTAACACGAATATCCAATACTCCGCTTTCGTTGATACAGCCCGATAATACTTCATCGCCTGAGCTAACACTTCTTGGTACAGATTCTCCTGTAAGAGCGGTAGTGTTTATCATAGAGCTGCCTTCGGAGATTATCCCGTCAAGGGGTATCTTTTCACCTGGTTTTACTATAATATGTTCGCCGACAGTTACATCATCGGGAGAAACTGTTACAACATTTCCGTATCTTTTAACATTTGCGCTGTCGGGACGAATATCCATAAGTTCGGAGATTGAACGGCGTGATTTCTTTACGGCAAGACTTTGTATATATTCTCCAAGCTGATAGAAAAGCATTACCGCAGCGGCTTCGGGGTATTCTCCTATTGCAAACGCACCTGCCGTGGATAGCGTCATAAGAAAGCTTTCGTCGAATACTCTGCCTTTAACAATTCCTCTGAAAGCCTTACTAATAACATCAACACCTAAAATAATATAAGCAGTGATTATGATCGGAAGTGTAATATACTGAGAAGTACTTGTAAATGTAAGTGCAAATCCGACAGCATAAATAGCTGCGCCTATAATAAGTCTTGCTTTCATAACTCTGTCTGAGTTGATTTTTTTTAAGAAAGATGATTTGTTTTTATGTTCCGGGGTAATAGTTTCCGATTTAGGGCATTCTTCACAATGCGCGTATCGTCCTTGGCAGCTTCGGCAGTCTGCACAATTATCGCCCCTGTGAGTATGCCCCTCGCCGCTGTTTCCAAATGACACAGAAGTATTGATAATATTTTCAAGAGATGATACTTCAACATCAGGCTCATGGTTATGTACCGCTTTGGTAACGATCGAAAGCAGTTTATCGGAAGTAAGTTCAGTTTCAAGAGTAAGCGTCTGTGTAACAAGGTTAACGGCAGCATTAGAGATACCATTAACTTTTTTTAGATCATTTTCGATTTCAAAAGAGCAGTGCGGACAGTCAAGACCTTTTACGGCGTAGGTATATTTCATAGGATCACTTCTTTCTTGTATCAGTTGTTCAATTATTCAACTAAATAACAAAATAATTATTCCATAATATGTTCAAAAGCTATATCGATGAGAGTTTTTACATGAGAATCGGCAAGCGAGTAATATACTGTCTGAGCCTCACGTCTGAATTTAACAAGATTTGCAAGTTTAAGAGCCTTTAACTGATGTGATACGGCAGATTTTGTAAGTCCGAGTAAAGCAGCTATATCGCATACACAAAGTTCATTTTGTTCCAGTGCGTGAAGTATTTGTACTCTTGTACCGTCACCGAACAGCTTGAAAAGAGAAGCAAGTTCTATGTATTGTTCTTTTGCCAACATTTTTTCTTTAGTATCCTGTACAAGTTCCTCATGAATGATCTCACAATCGGCAGAATTTAGTTTTTCCATAATATCACCTCTGCGTAATAGTTGAGCAACTATTCAACTAATGTGATTATACTATACTTACCCGTTTTTGTCAATAGTAATTGACAGGATTTTTTAGCTGTGATAAAATGATAGAAAAGGAATTATGGGGGATATTTATGATAAAGAGTAAAAAATCGGGAACAGCGTTATTTATCGTATTAATGATGATACTTGCTTGTTTCTTGACAGCGTGTGAGAGTACAGATGACAGCGATACTGATATTAATGAGGTAGAGTATGTTGATACATCAGTAAAAAGCAGCGCACAGAAGACAGGTTCTGATCTGAGAACGATAAAAACAGCGATAATACAATATGATACGTCCGAGATACTAAATGAAAGCTGTACGGCTGTGAAAGAAGTGTTTGACAATAATAATGTGACTTATGATCTGTATGTGGGAAACGATGAAGATCCGCTCGGAGATTGTATTGAGTATGCTAATAATATAGTTATAAACGGAGGCTATGATTCTGTTATAACAATAGGCTCAAAAGCCGCTGATGATGTGTATTCTGCTATAAGAACTGCTTCAAAAATACCTGTGGTATTCTGCGCCCCCGATGAACCTATTATGAAATCTTTTGCAGATAGGGTAAACAGTGCGTCGGATAAATGTTACGGGATAGCGATAACTCAAAATCTTGCGCAGGCACAGTTTGATATGATCAACACATTCCAGCCCGAAATAACATCTCTTGGAGTGATATATCTTGCAAATGATACACGTTCGCAAACCTATCTCAGTACACTCGAAAAGAAATGTAAGGACAACGGAGTATATCTTGAAAAGCAGAGAGCGTCGGATATTAACGAATTTATTTATATGATAGAGAATGTTTCTGATCAGGTACAGGCAATTACCCTTTTACCCGAAAATACTCTTGGTACAGATCTCGACAGAATATCACAGAAAGCAATATCCGAAAATATCCCATTATACGGTGTAGCAGACCTTGACTATGCAGGAAAGTTTCCCGCAAGCGTATGTTATGACTATAAGAAGATAGGCGAGGACAGTGCAAATCTTATGATAAACCTTATGTTTGGGGGAGATATGTCCGATACACAAAATATAAGAATTGCATATTCAAATGTATATGGAAACAAGCAATTGCTCGATAAGTTTGATATAGAGATCCCCGAGAACTATAAAGATAGGTTTGTTGATGTAAATTGATATACAGTTATATAATGAAACGGCACCAAGAAAATACAGGTGCCGTTTTACCTGTGAGAATTTAATATGACGCATTTTAGCGAATATGGCAATAACTGTTGTAAAAATAAACAAAAAAGAATAAATTGTTTATCGTAATTTTACAAAATAAAAATCAAAAAAATTTAGAAAAGTATTGACGAATTGCAGAAAATGCTTTATAATAATACTTGCGTGACTGCACAAGATATGCGATGAAGCGGGAGGTTGCGGCAGATAAATGCCGGTTTTTCCGTGGAGTATGTCCGATTTTAAACCGGGCGACATAAATAATGAAAACTTGATTACACATAGAAGTGTGTATAAGGTTTGATTTGCCATGCTCTCCGGTAAACCTACAAGGTTTTCCGGTTTTTTATAGGAATGGGGTTGAAACACCCGGTTCGGTGTGTGGCAGAGATAATTGTCCCCGCCGAAAAAAATATGTTTCAGGAGGCGATTACAGTGGCAGTCAAGGAAAAAATAAGGATAAGACTTAAGGGTTATGATCATCAGCTCGTTGATCAGTCCGCAGAGAGAATAGTAGCAACAGCTAAGCGTACAAACGCACAGGTTTCGGGTCCGGTTCCGCTCCCGACAGAGAAGCAGATCATCACTATTCTCCGTGCTGTACACAAGTACAAGGACAGCCGTGAGCAGTTTGAGATGAGAACTCACAAAAGACTTATCGATATCCTCAGACCGTCTAACAAGACAGTCGAAGCTTTAATGAAGCTTGAACTCCCTGCCGGCGTTGATATCGAGATCAAACTCTGATAATTTTTCTTATCACCGTTTTTAAAGCGGAGTGAAGAGTTGCAGGAATTAAATCAGAGATTGGTTAATGTGTTCAACCAACCGCACACAGGGTCATGTTGGCGAGAGTCAACCAATAACCTATACAGGAGGCATTAAAAATGCAGAAAGCAATTATCGGCAAGAAGATCGGTATGACACAGATCTTCGACGAAAACGGTAAAGTCGTACCGGTTACTGTTGTTGAAGCAGGTCCATGCGTTGTTTCAATGAAAAAGACAGTAGAAAACGACGGCTACGCAGCAGTTCAGCTCGGATTTGGCGATCTTAAGCCAAAGAAGGTAAACAAGCCTATGGCAGGTCACTTCAAGAAGGCTGACGTTGCACCGAAGAGAACTCTCAGAGAGTTCAGATTTGAAGACACAGACGCATACGCACTCGGTCAGATCATCAAGGCTGATGTATTCGCAGCAGGCGATAAGATCGACGTAACAGGCACAAGCAAAGGTAAAGGCTATGCCGGCGTAATTAAGCGTTGGAACTTCCAGAGACTTAAGGAAACACACGGTTCGGGTCCTGTTGCTCGTCACGGTGGTTCAATGGGCGCTTGCTCAACTCCTTCAAGAGTATGGAAGGGTAAGAAGATGGCAGGTCACTTGGGTACAGAGAAGGTTACAGTACAGAACCTCGCAGTAGTTAAGGTAGATGCTGAGAATAACCTTATCGCTATAAAGGGCGCAATTCCCGGTCCTAACGGCGGTACAGTAGTTATCAAAGACTCTGTCAAGGCGTAAGGGAAGGAGGAATTTTGCATGCCAAACGTAGCAGTATTAGATATGAAGGGCACTAAGGTTGACGAGATCAATCTTGCTGATTCCATTTTCGGAATTGAACCTAACGCCGCAGTAATGCACGATTTAGTAGTTAATTACTTGGCAAATCAGCGTCAGGGCACACAGTCTGCACTTACAAGATCAGAGGTAAGAGGCGGCGGCAGAAAGCCCTGGAGACAGAAGGGTACAGGTCACGCTCGTCAGGGTTCTATCAGAGCTCCGCAGTGGACAAAGGGCGGCGTTGTATTCGCTCCGAAGCCAAGAGATTACAGCTATACAGTAAATAAGAAGGTAAGAAGACTTGCAATGAAGTCTGCTTTCTCAACAAAAGCTCAGGACAACGACATTATTGTTGTTGACAGCATTAAGCTTGACGATTACAAGACAAAGACAATCGTAGAAATGCTCAAAGCTGTTGGCTCTGAGAAGAAGGCTCTTATCGTTCTTCCTGAGGTTGACAAGGTAGTGATCAAGTCAGCGTCAAATATTCAGGGAGTAAAGACAGCACAGGTCAACGAGCTGAATGTTTACGATATGCTTAATGCAGATAAGCTTATCATCGTAAAGGATGCCGTTGCTAAGATCGAGGAGGTGTACGCATAATGGCTGCACAGGATATTATTATTCGTCCTATCATAACAGAAAAGTCAATGATAGGTGCAACTGAGAAGAAGTACACATTCGAGGTTGCTAAAAAAGCAAACAAGATAGAGATTGCTAAGGCTGTCGAGGAGATTTTCGGCGTTAAGGTTGCTAAGGTAAACACAGTAAACGTTCGTGGAAGACTCCGCCGTCAGGGCAGAAATCAGGGTTACACAAGATCATGGAAGAAGGCTTATGTAACACTTACTCAGGACAGCAAAAACATCGAGTTCTTTGAGGGTATGATGTAATCCAAAGGAATTCGAAGCTTGAATGTATGGGGAATGCCAGCCCCGCAAAACTATCATGAGGAGTGTGAAAAGACATGGCAATCAAAGTTTATAAGCCGACTACAAACGCACGCCGTAATATGTCGGTTACAGACTATTCGGAGCTTTCTAAGGTTGCTCCCGAGAAGAGCTTGCTTGAGCCTCTCAAGAAGCATTCCGGCCGTAACAGCTACGGTAGAATCACAGTTCGTCACAAGGGTGGCGGAAACCGCAGAAAGTACCGTGTAATAGATTTTAAGCGTCAGAAGTTTGGCGTAGAAGCAACAGTAAAGACACTTGAGTACGATCCGAACCGTTCGGCATTTATTGCTCTTGTAGAATATACAGACGGTGAGAAGGCATATATTATCGCACCTCAGGGTCTTAAAGTAGGAGATAAGGTTGTTTCCGGTCCCGATGCAGATATCAAGCCCGGCAACGCTCTTCCACTCAAGAATATTCCGACAGGTACATTCATTCACAATGTTGAGCTTTATCCGGGAAGAGGCGCGCAGCTTGCACGTTCCGCAGGTATTATGGCTCAGCTTATGGCTAAGGAAAACGGTATGGCTCTTTTAAGACTTCCGTCAGGCGAGCTTAGAAACGTTCCTGCTGCTTGCATGGCTACAATCGGTCAGGTAGGCAACACAGACCATGAGAATGTAAAGATCGGTAAAGCAGGTCGTAAAAGACATCTTGGTGTTCGCCCGACAGTAAGAGGTTCTGTAATGAACCCGAACGATCACCCGCATGGCGGTGGTGAGGGTAAGAGCCCTGTTGGACGTCCGGGTCCTGTAACTCCGTGGGGTAAACCTGCTCTCGGTTACAAGACAAGAAAGCACC
>CACWKD010000064.1 GCA_902761345.1 uncultured Ruminococcus sp.
CTATCAACTCATTCCTAACGGAATTAATGAATAATGAAGATTGAATAATGAATAATGAATAATATCGGAAAGCCTTCGGCTTTGGATTTATATGTTTTTCGTTGTTAGTTTTCAGACAAATGTTACTTTGAACTTTAAACTAACAACTTTGAGCTTTGGACTATCAACTCATTCCTAACTCCTAACTAAAAAACTGCCGCCCCTGCCGTAAATGACAGAGGCGGTTTTTGTTGTATATATTTGAATTAATATTACGAACCCGTGTAAATGTATGGCTGAATGGAGCTTGCAAGCTGGTTGAGAGGCATTGTCTGGAGATAAACTTTTCCGGGGCCTGTTATTACCGTGTTGAAAAGTCCTTCGCCGCCAAATAATGCGTTCTTAATTCCCGGTACCTGCTGAATATCCATTTGGCAAGTTGCGTCCATAGCTGCAAGATAACCTGTGTCAACTACCATTTGCTGTCCCGGCTGGAGAGTGTATTCTACAACATAACCGTCAAACTCTACAAATGCTATACCGTTACCCGAAAGACGCTGCATAATAAAGCCCTCGCCGCCAAATAAGCCTGCTCCGAGTTTCTTCTGGAAGAATACGGAAAGCGTTACTCCGACTTCACTTGCGAGAAAACCTCTCTTCTGTACAATAATATCGTTTCCGGGTGTTACTGTAAACGCTCTGATACAACCCGGTAAGCTTGACGCAAATGCTATCTGTCCCGGACCGCCCTCTGCTGTGTATCTGTTCTGGAACATTCTCTCACCCGAAAATGCTCGTCCGATTGCTTTGCCCAGTCCACCGTTAGAGGTGGTTTCCATTTTCATATTAGGCGTCATCCAAGCCATAGCGCCGTTTTCTGTAATGAGTGTTTCCTTTATGCCGAGTGTACAGATAACCGCAGGCAATGTATCGCCAACAATCTGATATTGCATATTGATCCTCCTTTGATGTGTATTCTATTAAAACAGTCCGCTACATCAGCGTATAGCGGACTTGTTTTTTATGTTATTTAATTAGTTTGTGATTGTCTGCTCTGTGTCCTTATCGAACAGGTGGATCTTCTCTACGTCGATTGCAATGTTGATAAGGTCACCGGGCTGTGATGGGGAAGTAGGCTCAACTCTTGCTGTGAGCGGAATACCGTCAACAGATACATACAGATAAATTTCAGCACCCATAAGTTCTGTTACTTCAACGTTTGCCTCAAGAGCTCCTTCCGGATGTGCGGCAACGTACTCAGGATCATCATGAATGTGCTCCGGACGAATACCGAATGTTACGTCTGTATCAACATAGTCCTCAAGCTGATAGTCAAGGTTCTTTGACGGAGGAAGGAGAAGCTGATACTGACCAAACTGGAGATAATAGTCCTCACCGTACTTAACGATTCTACCGTCTGCAAAGTTCATCTGCGGAGAGCCGATAAAGCCTGCAACGAACTCATTACAAGGAAGATCATAGAGGTGCTGAGGAGTATCAACCTGCTGGATAAAGCCGTCTTTCATAACAACGATACGAGTACCCATTGTCATAGCCTCTGTCTGATCGTGTGTTACGTAGATAAATGTTGTTCCAAGTCTCTTGTGGAGCTTAGAGATCTCAGTTCTCATCTGTGCACGGAGCTTTGCGTCAAGGTTTGACAACGGCTCGTCGAGAAGGAATACCTTAGGATCACGAACAATTGCACGTCCCAAAGCAACACGCTGTCTCTGACCACCGGAGAGAGCCTTTGGCTTACGCTCAAGGAGATGATCAATACCAAGAATTCTTGCAGCCTCTTCAACTCTTCTCTTCATTTCGTCCTGAGGAGTTTTTCTGAGTTTAAGACCAAATGCCATATTATCATAAACCGTCATATGAGGATAAAGAGCATAGTTCTGGAAAACCATGGCAATATCTCTGTCCTTAGGAGCAATATCGTTACAGAGAACGTCACCGATATAGAGCTCACCCTTACTGATATCTTCGAGACCTGCGATCATACGAAGAGTTGTTGACTTACCACATCCTGAAGGACCAACGAGAATAATAAATTCCTTATCAGCTATCTCAAGGTTGAAGTCTGTAACAGCAACAACGCCGCCGTCATAAATTTTGTAAATGTGCTGTAAAGATACATTAGCCATATAAATAAACCTCCTATATATTGCCACGGAAAACCGTAGGGCAAACCAACTTTCAATTACATAATATAATATAACAGATTTTCTGAGATTTTACCATTAATTTTTTCACTAAAGATTTATTCAATACTTTATGGAATATCTCCAAAAGTATAAAATCAAATAATTTTTTTAGTAATTATCACTATTAAAAATCGCTGTGATTTCCGAATTGTTCAAATATCTGCACTCACCGTGTGAAAGTTTTTTGTCAAGAAAAAGTCCGCCAATACGCAGTCTTTCGAGGTTTTCCACAGTTTTTCCTACAAATGCGAACATATTTTTTACCTGATGAAATTTGCCTTCGCTTATCTCAATTTCTACTATGCAGCCGTTTGTGGTTTTGACCTTTGCGGGGCTGTATTTTGTACCGTCGCGAAGCGTCATTCCCTGCTCTAAAATCTGCTTGTCGCTGTCGGTTATAGGTTTGTCGAGAGTTGCTTTGTAAAGCTTTGGAACGTGATTTTTAGGGGAGAGAAAACGGTGCGCAAAATCGCCGTCGTCCGTTATTATAAGCAGTCCTGTTGTGTCACGGTCGAGCCTGCCTGCGGGAAACAGCCCGTTCCTTTTATAATCATCATTCAGCAGGTCTATCACGGTAGGGGCGTTTCTGTCATTTGAAGCGCTGAGAACACCTTTGGGTTTATTCATCATTATATAGACGTATTTTTTATATTCTACACGCTTGCCGCCGACTTCTATTATATCATTTTCGGGGTCGATTTTTATGTCGGTTTTTCGTACTGTTATCCCGTTTACCGTAATTTTCTTATCGGCTGCAAGCTTTCGAGCCTCTTTGCGGGTACATATTCCTTGTGAGGAGAGTATTTTATCAAGTCTTTCCATTTTTTCGGGTTTCCTTTCTTGTAGGGGATTTTTGGGAGTTAGGAGTTTTTTGAGTTAGGAATGAGTTGTTAGTTCAAAGTTATTAGTTCAAAGTTGTTAGTTTAAAGTTCTAAGTAACATTTGTCTGAAAACTAACAACAAAAAACATATAAATCCAAAGCCGCAAGGCTTTCCGATATTATTCATTATTCACTATTCACTATTCATTATTCATTAATTCTGCCAAAGGCTTTCCTATATTATTCACTATTCATTATTCATTCTTCATTATTCATTAATTCCGTTAGGAATGAGGCGCTTTTTTTGAATTAGGAGTTAGGAATTTAGACTGTGCCAAATAAGTTTTTTTACATAAAACTAATATTATTATTTATCAGAATTGATAAAACTCCCTCAGTCAGCTTTGCTGACAGCTCCCTCAAAGAGGGAGCCATTAAAGCCTTCCTCTTTGAGGAAGGTGGCACGCCGTAGGCGTGATTATTCTTAATATTTCATATGTTTATTAGTTTTTGCACGGTCTGAATTAGGAATGGCATTTGTTTTTAGTTCAAGATTCAAAGCATTCCTAACTGTTCGATGAAAAAAGATTAGAATTAGATTAAAACCATTGAATTTCCCTTATTGCAATATTATAATTATTATACTTGAGGGAGGAATTTTATGAAACATTTTATCAGAGCAGTTAAAGGAGTTCTGCTGCTTGTATTATGTATGAGCTTTGCCTTGCTTACATCAGCCGGCATTAACAAACTTTTTTGTGTTTTAGCGGCGGCAGTTGTTACTTTTATTTTTATACGTATGGTAATTAAACCCGCTGAAATTCAAAACGATAACCGACGGCTTAAAACTATATTTTTTGCTCGTGAGCTTTTGATCGTTTATGCCTGGAGCATTGCGATAGAGTTACCGTTTCTGATTACAATGGCTGTTATAGCAGATATACCTTTTGCAGGAAAGATCATATTTATTACAGTAAGATTTCTGTCGGGCGCTGTCATTGTTATAACGTCTGTGACAAGGCTTATTTTGTCAAGCGCAAGGTTAGGTATAGTTACAAGACTTGTACTGTTTTTGATGTGGTGGATACCGATAGTAAATATTTTTATCATAATAAAAGCGTGCGGCATTGCAGGCAAAGAGTACGAGCTTGAAACACAGCGAAACGAACTTTTCGAGATACGCAAAGAAAGCGAAATATGCAAAACAAAGTACCCTATACTTATGGTACACGGGGTGTTTTTTCGTGATATGAAGTACTTAAACTATTGGGGGAGAATTCCTCGTGAACTCATCAGAAACGGCGCGGAGATATATTACGGAAATCAGCAGTCCGCCGCAGGAGTTGAGGACAGCGCAAGAGAGCTTGCCGAAAGAATTAAGCAAATTGTTAATGAAACAGGCTGTGAAAAGGTCAACATCATAGCTCATTCAAAGGGCGGTCTTGACGCAAGGTATGCAGTATCGCTGCTTGGCGCTGATAAATACACCGCTTCGCTTACTACAATTTGTACTCCGCACAGGGGGTGCGCTTTTGCAGATCACCTGCTTAAACGCTCGTCGTATGCATTAAAGTATTTTGTTGCGCAGAAGTACAATGATACCCTGATAAAGCTCGGAGATGTAAAACCTGATTTTTTGTCGGCTGTTGCAGACCTCACACAAGAAAGCTGCCGTCTGCTAAATTCTACCGTACCCGATAAAGAGGGTGTTTTATATCAAAGCGTAGGTTCTCGTATGTGGAACAGCAGATCGGCAAGCTTTCCGCTCAATTTTACATATAAGCTTGCCGCAAAGTTCTCGCCGCTCGATAATGACGGGCTTGTTGACGTTGAGTCTATGAAGTGGGGGGAGAGCTTTAAGTTTATTGACCCTAAAACGGACAGGGGGATTTCCCACGGCGATATGATAGACCTTTTCAGAGAGGATATTCCTCAGTTTGATGTAAGAGAGGAGTATGTTCAGATCGTAAGCGGCTTGAAAGCACGGGGACTTTAGCGGAGGTTTTCACAAGTGTGGAGCTTTTTTCAAGTGTGGAGTGCTTCGTAAGTGTGGAGTTTGGAGAGTGGAGTTTTTTGAGTTAGGAATTCAGATTGTGCAAAAAAGCATTTTTACAAATTATTAATACTATTTTAGTCTGAATTGATAAAGCTCCCTCAGTCAGCTACGCTGACAGCTCCCTCGGCGAGGGAGCCCTTTTTGCCTCCCTCTTTGAGGGAGGTGTCACTGAACGTAGTGAAGTGACGGAGGGAGTAATATTAATCTTAGTGTTTTATATGTTTGTTAGTTTTGGCACGGTCTGAATTAGGAGTTAGGAATGAGTTTATAGTTCAAAACTCAAAGTAACATTTGTTTGAGAAATAAAATATAACAACATACAAATCAAAAGCAGCAGGATTTCCGATATTATTCTTTCTTCACTATTCACTATTTATTACTTCTGTCCAAAGCTGTATGTTGAATTGTATCTTTGGACTATTAGCTTTGAACTTTGAGCTACGAACTTTGAACTAAAATGCGAAATCCCTCAAAGAAAATTTGTTCCTTGAGGGATTTTGTTTTAAGGATTATCTCTTGTTTCAGTAGAAATAAATTCATCATACTTTTCGTCATCAACAATATACATCTCATAGCCGTCCTGTTCTATCGTAAAAATATGGCGGCTTACAGTAGTATCTGTTTCGGGAGTGTTTCGGTAGCGTATGATTTTAGTAACGGTTGCGTCAATCGTATATTTCTTATTGCGGTAGGTTACGGAATTGTAGTCTATCGAATAATCCGCTGTGTCAACCTCTAAGCCTGTACCCTCGCTGTGGCTTTTTACTATGTTGCTTGATTTGTAGTCGTTTAAGTACCATAAATCACAGCCCTGTTTTACTATACCTCGAAACGACTGCTTGCTGTCATCTGTGTAGTTTTTTATTACAGATGTAACATACTCGTCAATAAGAGCTTTAGCCTGCTCGTCATCTTCAAGGAAAAGACCGCTTCTATCCGCATATATAAAATACCCTGCCGTACCCACAAAGGCTGTACAAAGCAAACATATACATAATCTCTTTAGCATAACCGTACTATCTCCAAAAAATTTATTCTGATTTTATTATATAACGAATTTTTTTGTTGTAAATACGGTTTTTGCATTGTTTTATTTTTATTTACAAATTCTATAAATGCTATTTACAAAAGAGGGTTTATATGGTATATTTAGTGTGTTAGTGTGATACTATGTGAAAGTGAAAGAGGTGCTGTCTATGAGAAAAATACTTGTAACGGGCGGTACGGTTTTTGCAAGCCGATACATTGCCGAACACTATGTAAATTTTATTCCCGAATACACTGTCGAGCAGAAGGCGGAGGTCTATGTGTTAAACAGAGGAACTCACAGGCAGGTAAAGGGCGTACGCCTGATAGAGTGCGACAAAAACAATATTGGCGACAAGCTCAAAGGGTATGAGTTTGATGTTGTAATAGCGGTAAACATCTACACAGAAAATGAAATGCGTGAGCTTTTAGAGGGGCTGTCTGTAATACGAGATTTTGTTTTTATAAGCAGCAGTGCAGTATATCCCGAAACCTTACCTCAGCCGTTTACAGAGGAAATGCAGTGCGGCAGGAACAGTATCTGGGGCGATTACGGTACAAACAAGCTTGCCGCAGAAAAGTATTTGCAGGAGCGTGTACCGTGGGCGTATATTCTCAGACCGCCGTATTTGTACGGTGAGATGAACAACCTGTACAGAGAAGGGTTTGTATTTGACTGTGCGGTTGCGGAAAGACCCTTTTATGTACCGAATGACGGAAGTATGAAATTACAGTTCTTTTATATAGGCGATTTATGCAGATTTATAGACATCATACTCAGAGTGAAGCCCGAACAGAAAATTTTTAACGTAGGAAACAAAAAGGTTGACGATATAAACTCCTTTGTAAAAGCCTGCTATAAGGCGGTAGGGGGTAAGCCGCAGCTCATAAACGTGTATAAAGATACTGAGCAGCGAAATTATTTTCCATTTTATAATTACGGATATGAGCTTGATGTTACAAAAATGCTGGAGCTTATGTATGACCCGATACCGCTTGAAAAGGGTATGAGGGCGTCGTATCTATGGTACAGCGAGCATTCCGACGCAGTAAGGAAGAAACCGTATTTTGAGTTTATTGACGGGGAACTCGGCGTATAATAAGATCATTTTTAGATTTACTAATCTCTTTGTATTCTCTCATCTAACATTTGCCTAATAGAAATCAACTTATCCAACTTATTGTCAATATCACTGTATTGATCAAGTTCTTTTTTTACGTAGCTGTATTCTAATCGTATTTCGTCTGGTGTTTTTAGATTAAATCTTCTCCACATATCAATTTGATTGATACGGGCAATAAAATACTCGAATGACAAAGCATTTCTTACGGTAATATTGTATTTGTTTTCATTCAGCCACTTGCTCCTGATCATAATAGCCATTGTAAAGTAATGCTCAGATGCGGCTAAATCGTTGCATTCACATGAAACACGTGCAAGATTATAATTGATAAAACCAGCCCAAATTCTCATTGATGAATCTATTGCGTTGGTATAATTAAGAGCTTTAAGAAAACAACTGTTTGCATTTCCAAGATCACGTTCGTTATGTTCTCTTCTGTAAATACGAAGGTATATCAAACCCAGATAATTATAATAGATTGTTGAAATCAAAGGATTTATATTAATGTTCTTATTCGGAGAATTAGACAATAATCTTGTCAATAATAATTTGTGTTCTCGCACAGCGGTTGTATTATTAATATTATCGATTTGTATTCTAATATACTCAAAAACACAATGAATAAGATTATTTACAAAATCCAGTAAATCACTATTATTGTAATATTTTTTATCTTGTAAAGAGTAATGCTGAATAGTACGCTCGAAGTTGTCCAAAAAATTTATAGTTACAGGAATATTACCTAAACTGAAAGCAGGTATAAATCCAATCCTTTCAAACAGAAATATACACTTTTCATCATAATGAGGTAAACTTTCACACTCGTGTAACCAGTGCATCAATGTATCGTTAAAAAAATCTTTTCCTTCCAATGCTAATGAAAGTGGGCGATCGGAAAATAAATTTTCATAATCTATAAAGTACTCATTTCTCGTTAAAAGATTATCATACTTTGGGATATCATATAGCTTTGTTTCTGAAAAAATAGAGTACTGGCTTAATTCAAGTAACTTATTGATGACATCGTCTAATAAATTCTCTAGATTGTTTACATCAAATTGCAGTATTTCCAAACCGTTCATATCAGTAGGAAGGTCAAAATCGGGAGCTTTATAATCAAAATCGCTCAAAAGAATACATCGTTCACGCCCCATTTGAATCATAGCCATACCAATTTCAAATACAACATTCTGACGTAATCTCATTTTATTGCCATGTTCAGTAAGACAAGAGTCGTCTTTTGTAAGAAACGCTACACAAAAATCACATTGCTTAAATAAATCCATAACGGAGTTTAGCAGTTCACAAGTAAGAATTTTCTCATTAATAATTTTTGCTTGAATAGGATAACGTTCTTCGTTTGATATTTTATCAATTTTTTTGCTTAAAGTATTGGCGTATTTTTTTCCGTTACCGCCATAAACAATAGAAACACTTTTATATCTGTGTATCACCGGTGTTTCTCCTTTCATTTTATGACTTATTAAAATTTTTTAAAAAGCTAAATCAATTACCGCAAATATGCCCATGCTCTTTGCAGCAATTGATTTAACAATAATATATTTGCTATTTACACATTAAATCTAAAGAGAACGATATCTCCGTCTTTCATAACGTATTCCTTGCCCTCGCTGCGGACTAAGCCTTTTTCTTTAGCGGCTGTCATAGAACCGCAATTCATAAGGTCATCAAATGCAATAACCTCGGCACGGATAAAACCTCTTTCAAAGTCACTGTGTATCTTGCCGGCTGCCTGAGGTGCTTTTGTACCCTTTTTGATAGTCCACGCTCTGACCTCGGGCTTGCCTGCGGTTAGGTAGGAAATAAGACCCAAAAGCGAGTAGCACTCACGGATAAGTCTGTCAAGACCCGACTCTTCAAGCCCCATATCGGAAAGGAACATTTCTTTTTCGTCCTTTTCCATTTCCGCAATATCCGCCTCAATCTGGGCACATATCGGAAGTACGCCTGCGTTCTCGCTTTCTGCAATAGCTTTTACCGCTTTGTAACCCTCGTTTGTTTCAATACCGTTTGCGAAATCGTCCTCGCTCATATTTGCGGCATAGATTATAGGTTTGTTTGTAAGCAGCGCAACGTCTGCAAGAAGGGCTTTTTCATCGTCTGTACACTCAACCGAACGAGCAGGTTTGCCGTCCTCGAGTGTTTCCTTTACACGCTTAAAGAAATCAAGGTCTGCCTGATACTTTTTGTCTGCTTTGAGCATTTTTGTTGTTTTGTCAATACGTCTGTCTATCATCTCTACGTCGGAGAGGATAAGTTCAAGATTAATCGTATCAATATCACGCTGTGGGTCAATGCTGCCCTCGACATGAATAATGTCATCGTCCTCAAAACACCTTACTACATGAACTACTGCGTCACATTCACGAATATTTGACAGGAATTTGTTTCCTAAGCCTTCGCCCTTTGACGCACCTTTAACAAGTCCTGCTATATCTACAAATTCGATTGACGCAGGAGTATATTTGTCGGGGTTATACATCTCTGCAAGCTTATCAAGACGCTTGTCGGGTACGTTTACCACACCCACGTTAGGTTCAATTGTACAGAAAGGGTAATTTGCACTCTGAGCGCCTGCGTTTGTTATAGCGTTAAAAAGCGTACTTTTGCCGACATTCGGCAAGCCAACTATACCTAATTTCATTTTTTACACATCTCCTGTATTTATTATGTCGATGAAAACTCACCGCACGCACAATTATATTTATTATATCATAAAAATACATATTTCACAAGAGGGTGAAAGGAGTAATGAATAAAGAAAAATGAATAGTGAAAAACGAACATTTACTATAAATTATTCATTCTTCACTATTCATTAAGTCCTCGAACAAAGTGAGGGGCGTTTCTGTGCAGTACTCAATAGTTTAACTTTTTTGTAATAGTTTTTCAAAGTCTTGACATATCGTTTTTTGAGGTGTAATATAATAGTAAAAGCGAGTACTGCACAGTAAGCGGTTACTCCCAAAGTGTTATAGTGTTAAGAAACACCGTCAGTTTGCGAGGCTGGGCGGTGTTTCTTATTTTATGTTAAATAAGATTACTTCTTGTCGTAATGGTCTTTGACGACCTTATATACAAGAGAGATAACGGCAGTCAGCATAATGACGAATTGAAATAATTCTGTATGTGACATAAGTTATCACCTCCCTTACGGAAGCAAACCGCCTACCACTGTGTGCAGTACTCAGTGGTAATATAACATTATTGTAATAATTTGTCAATGCTTTGAAGCAATATAAAAGCACCCTGCAATCTCGGCAAGGTGCTTTGTTTTTAATGAATAACAAAAAATGAATAGTGAAAAACGAACATTTACTATAAATTATTCATTCTTCACTATTCATTATTCATTAAGCCCCGAATGAAGAGAGAGGCGTTTCTGGTGACCCGGACGAGAATCGAACTCGTGTTACCGCCGTGAAAGGGCGGTGTCTTGACCGCTTGACCACCGGGCCAAAGTAGCGATAGGTGGACTCGAACCGCCGACCTTTCGGGTATGAACCGAACGCTCTAGCCAACTAAGCTATATCGCCATTTGTTTTCGTCACAATCAGTGAACGAATATTATTATAGCGGTTTTTGAGCGATTTGTCAATAGTTTTTTTGAAAAAATTTTTTTACTTCCTTTAATAGATATATTGCATAAAAAAATTGAAACATTTGCTAAGTTGTGGTATAATCTATTTTAGTTATGAGAGGGTGGGTATCCGTATCTTTACTCACCGATCTCAGCTAAGGAGGAAATCATAATGAAAGACGAAACAAAATGCCTGCATTCAGGCTATCACCCAAAAAATTCAGAGCCGAGAGTTGTTCCTATCGTTCAGAGTACAACTTATGTCTATGACTCCACAGCAGAGGTAGCGTCTGTTTTTGACGAGCCTACAAAATCCCTTATCTACTCACGTTTTGCAAACCCAACCGTTATGGCGGTAGAGGAGAAAATTGCAGAGCTTGAAGGCGGCGTAGGCGCTATGTGTACATCTTCGGGACAGGCGGCGACACTTATGTCTATCCTCAATATCTGTCAGGCAGGCGACAGCTTTATCAGTGTAAGCGAGGTTTACGGCGGTACTATCAATCTGTTTGCCTTTACTCTTAAAAAGCTCGGTATCGAGTGTATCTTCGTGTCTTCTCGTGACGATGAAGCAACTATCGAAAAAGCGTTCAAACCAAACACTAAGGCTGTTTTCGGCGAAACTATCGCTAATCCTGCTCTTACCGTGTTTGATATAGAGAAGTTTGCAAAGATAGCACATAAGCATAAAGTTCCGCTTATCGTTGACAACACCTTTGCTACTCCCGTACTCTGCAAGCCGTTTAAATTCGGTGCGGATATTGTTATCCACTCTACTTCAAAATATATGGACGGTCACGCTGTACAGTGCGGCGGCGTTATCGTTGACAGCGGTAACTTTGACTGGACAAACGGTAACTTCCCCGAGCTTTGTACTCCCGATGAGTCGTATCACGGCATAATCTATACCGAAACATACGGTAAGGCGGCTTATATCATTAAGGCAAGAATGCAGCTTATGCGTGATTTCGGAACTTATCCTGCCGCACATTCGGCTTTCCTTTTAAACCTCGGGCTTGAAACTCTTGCTGTAAGAATGAAGAATTACTGTGAGAATGCTATCACTGTTGCAAGCTATCTTAAAAACAACAAGCATATCGAGAGAGTTACTTACCCCGGTCTTGAGGGCGATGAAAACTACGAGCTTGCACAGAAGTACTTAAAGGGTGCGAGCGGAGTTATTTCATTTGTTATTAAGGGCGGCAGAGATACTGCTATGAAGTTTATGGACTCCTTGGAGCTTGCGTCAAACGAGGTACACGTTGCGGATATCCGTACCTGCGTTCTGCACCCTGCAAGCGAAACTCACCGCCAGCTTACAGACGAACAGCTTGTTGCGGCAGGCATTGAGCCGGGTATGGTTCGTTTCTCTGTCGGACTTGAAAATATTGAGGATATTATCGAGGATCTTGACAAGGCTTTTGCAGCTTTGGACGAGATTAATGAATAATGAAGAGTGAGTAGTAAGGTGTTAGTTCAAAGTTGGTAGTTAGAAGTTGTCAGTCCGATATTTGCATTTAACTTCCAACTTTGAGTCGTAAACTAACAACTCATTCCTAACGGAATTAATGAATGGAATTAATGAATGGAATTAATGAATAATGAATAGTGAATAATGAATAATATCGGAAAGCCTTTCGGCAGAATTAATGAATAATGAAGATTGAATAATGAATAATGAATAATATCGGAAAGCCTTCGGCTTTGGATTTATATAGTGTTAGTTGAAAGTTTTCAGGCAAATGTTACTTTGAACTTTAAACTAACAAC
>CACWKD010000065.1 GCA_902761345.1 uncultured Ruminococcus sp.
GAAAGTAAAGTAAATGAAAGTAAAGTAAATGAAAGTAAAGTAAATGAAAGTAAAGTAAATGAAAGTAAAGTAAATGAAAGTAAAGTAAATGAAAGCAAAGCAGATGAAAGCAAAGCAGATGAAAGCAAAGCAAATGAGAGAAAAGCAAACGGCTTGAACAGCGGAAGAACAGGTCAACAGCAGATTACTTTAGATGATATTCTCGGGTTGTATAATCATATTTGCATAAGCTTAGATCGTGTCAAATCGCCGAGGTTATCAACTGTTACAATGAAGAACATATTGGGGTTACTGGATAAAAATAAACAGTTCGACTTTACAGCCTTTTTTGAAAAAGTGGAAAACTCCGACTTCCTTACAGGCCGCAATAACAGGTGGAGCTATAACGGTACAAAGAAAGCAGGGTTTGACTGGCTTCTGAGACCCGAAAATGTTGAAAAGATTTTAAGCGGAAGATACGACAATTTTACATATAATACAACCACAGACAAAAACGATACAGACGATTACGGAGAGTTTTGACAGGGTGAACTAATCAGGGCGAGATGATTTTGTTCTGCGTAGAAAATTTACTGCCGCTATAAGAATAACCATACACAAAAACCCAAACAAACCGCCCGAAAAATCAAGCAGTACATCGCTTACCTGCGCGCTGCGTCCGGCAGGAAAGTACTGTATGGTTTCATCTGTGACAGGAACACACAGCAGAAAAAACAGTATCTTGAAAACCTCGCTTTTGAGAGTCGTACAGTGTGCCTTTACAGTTGCCGTGAGGAAAAACCCGTACACCGCAAACTCCAAGAAATGAGCAAGCTTGCGAATTGTTACCGCTGTGAACAAGTTCGGCAGATGAAGAAATCCCGTAACCCCGTCAAGCAACCCGTAGGCGGCGTCACTTTCAACAGTAGATTCTACGGCAGGTATCGATGAGTGGATAAAAATAACCGCTGTTATAAGTACGGTTATTATGAGTAAAATTTTCTTTTTCATAGAGTTATACTTCCTTTTGTTTGAGTAAATCTATTGTATCATTATTTTGAGGGGTTTGCAAATTTATCTGAGAAAGAATGTATTGGTCTATACTCGAATTAGCAGAATATCTTGATAAAAATACTCCCAAAATATTCAGTGAAGAATTAATAGTTCTCGCCCTATTCAATTCCTCAACTAAGTCTCCGTATCCTGTCACACTAAGTATATCTGACGTAAATGGAATGATACAATAATCTACAAATACAGAAAAATAAATATCATTTATATTTCATATCTTTGTTAGCTTTTGCACAGTCTGAATTACTAACTAAGAACTGCTAACTATGAGCTAACAAATCATTCCTAACTCCATACGGTAGTAATGAATAATATCGGAAAGCCTGCGGCTTTGGATTTATAGGGTGTTGGTTTTGTACTTCAAACTAATAACTTTGAACTAACAACTAACAACTCCAAACTAACAACTTCAAACTAATAACTTTGAACTTTACACAGCCAATTTCGGACTAATTTCAAAAAAGTTAAATTATTAACAATTTGTTTTTTGACTGTATGCTTGTTTTTTGGTATAATAAATACGATTACTAATTTTCTGTAAGGAGGAATCCGTTATGGGTTACACAATCGCACAAAAAATTATTAAAAATCATCTTCTCAGCGGAGAGATGACAGTAGGAAGTGACATTGGTCTTAAAATCGACCAGACGCTTACTCAGGACGCTACGGGTACAATGGCTTATCTTGAATTTGAGGCTATCGGTATCCCGAGAGTAAAGACAGAGAAGAGCGTTGCATATATAGACCACAATACTTTACAGACAGGCTTTGAAAATGCAGACGACCACCGTTTTATTCAGACAGTTGCTAAGAAGCACGGTATCTATTTCTCACGTCCCGGCAACGGTATCTGTCATCAGGTACATCTCGAGAGATTTGGCAAGCCCGGTAAAACTCTTATCGGCTCGGACAGCCATACTCCCACAGGCGGCGGTATCGGTATGCTTGCAATGGGCGCAGGCGGTCTTGACGTTGCGGTTGCAATGGGCGGCGGCGCTTACTACATTACAATGCCGAAAATGGTAAAAGTAAACCTCACAGGCAAGCTTTCTCCATGGGTATCCGCTAAGGACGTAATCCTTGAAGTTCTCAGAATTATGTCTGTAAAGGGCGGCGTAGGAAAAATAATCGAGTACGCAGGCGAGGGCGTTAAAACTCTTACCGTACCCGAGCGCGCTACTATCACAAATATGGGCGCAGAGCTTGGCGCTACAACCTCTATATTCCCCTCAGACGAGGTTACAAGAGAGTTTCTTAAAGCACAGGGCAGAGAAGAGGACTGGACAGAGTTAAAATCAGACGAGGACGCAGTTTATGACGAGGTTATAGATATTGATCTGTCAAAGCTTGCTCCTATGGCAGCCTGCCCGCACAGCCCCGATAATGTTAAGACGATCGAGGAGATAGGCGCTCAGAAGATAGATCAGGTATGTATCGGCTCATGTACAAACTCCAGCTATTTAGACCTTATGAGAGTAGCCGCTATATTAAAGGGCAAAACTGTATGTCCGAGCGTATCGCTTGCTATTGCTCCGGGTTCAAAGCAGGTTTACAATATGCTTGCGCTTAACGGTGCGTTGGGTGATCTTATCGCAGCAGGCGCAAGAATACTCGAGTGCGCTTGCGGTCCGTGTATCGGTATGGGTCAGTCGCCGAACTCCGCAGGTATCTCGCTCAGAACATTTAATCGTAACTTCGAGGGCAGATCGGGTACGGCAGACGGTCAGATCTACCTTGTAAGCCCCGAAACGGCAGCGGCTTCCGCTCTTACGGGCGTATTTACAGACCCGAGAACTTTGGGCGAGCCTGTTGAGATAAAGCTCCCCGAGCAGTTCCTCATCAACGATAATATGGTTGTTGCTCCTATCGAGGAGGATAAAATGGATACGGTAGAGGTTCTCAGAGGCCCGAACATTAAGCCTTTCCCGCAGACTTCTCCGCTTGACGAAACTATCGAGGCTTCCTGCGCGTTAAAGGTTGGCGACAACATTACAACAGACCACATTATGCCGGCAGGCGCAAAGATCTTGCCGCTCAGATCAAATATTCCTGCTATCTCTCAGCACTGCTTTACAGTATGCGATAAGGAGTTCCCGCAGAGAGCATTGGCGCTCGGCAAGTCTATTATAGTAGGCGGCGCAAATTACGGTCAAGGATCATCGAGAGAACACGCAGCGCTTGCGCCACTCTATCTCGGTGTAAAGGCTGTGCTTGTTAAGAGCTTTGCAAGAATACATAAGAGTAACCTTATCAACGCAGGTATCTTGCCGCTTACATTTGTAAACGCAGACGATTACGACAAGATTGCGCAGGGCGACGAGATCGTTATTAAGGACGTAAAGGCAAAGCTTGAAAAGGGCGAGCCTATCGTTGTAACAGACGTTACAAAGGGTATTGATATTCCTGTGGACTGTGAGCTTACAGACAGAACAAAGGCAATTATTATCGCAGGCGGTCTGCTTGATTATACAAGAGAAAATTCGTAAGCGTTGGAGTTGAAAGTTGTTAGTTCAAAGTTTGTAGTTCAAAGATTATAGCTCAAAGTTATTAGCATAAATTGTTTCTTTTGGCTTTGAGCTTTGGACTAACAAAAGGCTCCACACTTCAAAAAAGGAGATGCCCGAATGAGCAATACAGAAAAACAGGAAATAATCAAGTATTGTTCTCCAAATGCAGCGGTTGCAATTGTGGGAGCGGTGTTTTTTGTGCTTTCCGTGCCGGGGTTCTTTATTACAAAGGCTATAACCGCCGATAATTTAAAAGCGGGCGTTGTAGGCGGAGTAATGGCGGTAATGGGAATTGTGTTTTTTATGCTAAGGTATTATTATTCTATTACGGCGGCAAACGCACTGAAAAAGGCAGAGGCAGACGGCGGCAGCGCTTTTATTGTTGCCGATTTCAGACAAGGCGATAGATTTCTCAGAAACAGAATTATCTGCGGCGAGCATTATATTTTTGGCGCGGCTTTGGGAGTTATCGTTCGTTTATCCGATATTAAAGAGATACGCCGTGAAACTAAATATTACAAAAATGTTCCCTCGGCTAATAATTTAGTTCTTGTACTCAGAAATAATAAAAAAGTAACGCTGTGTTCGATAAGCGTAATGGAAAACGACCACCCGCCGTATTCGGATATTATCCGTACGATTTGCAGATACGAACCCGATGTGGAAGTAAATTAACTATTTGTAAGATTATATTTTCCTGTATTTTTATAAAAGTCTGACTGTTTGAGTAGGGGGAGAACCACTATCGTCAGGTTCTCCCCCGTCCGGCAATTTGATTAGTCAAAGTTTATCGTGCCCCCCTTTCCGCCGAGCGGAGCATATTGGGGATACTCGCCCCAAACCCTCGCAAATACCTAAAGGTACTACTCCGGTCGCTTTTTTGAAAAAAGGTTTGACAAAAAACTTCATTTAGCTTCGCCGGTAGTCGCAAACTTTTTGAAAAAGGCTTGAGCGAAAACTTTATTAGGTGTTTTAATAGCACAACGAGTTAAGTTATTATTATTAAAAAAGGAGATACCAAAAATGTCCGATAAAATACAAATGAAAACCCCTATCGTTGAAATGGACGGAGATGAGATGACAAGAGTTATCTGGAAGATGATAAAAGATACTCTGCTCACTCCCTACATCGATCTTAAAACAGAATATTACGACCTCGGTCTGGTAAACAGAAACGAAACTAACGATCAGGTAACAATAGACAGCGCAGAGGCTACCAAAAAGTACGGCGTAGCTGTAAAGTGCGCAACTATTACTCCGAACGCAGAAAGAGTAAAGGAGTATAACTTGAAGGAGATGTGGAAGTCCCCTAACGGTACTATAAGAGCGGCTCTTGACGGAACAGTGTTCAGAAGTCCTATTTTAGTAAAGGGAATTACTCCGTATATCCCTACCTGGACTAAGCCTATTACTATCGCTCGTCACGCTTACGGTGATGTTTATAAAAATACAGAGATGTTAGTTGAGGGCGGAAGTAAGGCTGAGCTGTGCGTTACAAAGGCAGACGGCACAGAGGAGAGAAGTCTTATACACGACTTTAAAACAGACGGTATTATACAGGGTATGCACAATCTTGATAAGAGTATAGGCAGCTTTGCCCGTTCCTGCTTTAACTATGCGCTCGATATTAAGCAGGATATATGGTTTGCTACAAAGGATACTATCTCAAAGAAGTACGATCACCGCTTTAAGGATATTTTTAACGAGATATTTGAGAGCGAGTACAAGGAGAAGTTTGAAAAGGCAGGAATTTCCTACTTCTATACTCTTATAGATGACGCTGTTGCAAGAGTTATCAGGTCACAGGGCGGTTACATCTGGGCTTGCAAGAATTATGACGGCGATGTAATGAGCGATATGATAGCAACGGCTTTCGGCTCTCTTGCTATGATGACATCTGTGCTTGTATCTCCCGACGGTGTGTATGAGTACGAGGCTGCGCACGGTACTGTACAAAGACATTACTACAAGTATTTAAAGGGTGAAACAACCTCTACAAACTCTGTTGCAACTCTCTTTGCGTGGACAGGCGCGCTCAGAAAAAGAGGAGAAATGGACGAAACCCCCGATTTGTGCGAGTTTGCCGATAAGCTTGAAAAGGCTACTATAAAGACGATAGAGGACGGCGTAATGACAGGAGATCTTGCCGCGCTTTCAAAGCTTGAAAACATTACAAAGGTTGATACGGAAACATTCCTCAAAGAGGTAGATAAGAGATTAAAGGAAATGCTCTGATATACGGAGGATCGTTTTGTGGCTAAGAGAGAGAATATATCTTCATCTGTAATAAGGCGGCTGCCGAGATACTACCGTTTTTTAAGAGAGCTTGACGCTATGGGTGTAACGCACGTAAGCTCGGGCGAGCTTGCAAGAAGAATGAGATCGACTGCCTCGCAGGTTCGTCAAGATCTGAATTGTTTCGGCGAGTTCGGGCAGCAGGGGATAGGTTACAATGTTGCAATGCTTCGCGACGTTATAGAAGATATTCTTGGTATAAAAAGTTTGTACCCTGCTATACTTATCGGCGCGGGAAATATCGGTCTTGCAATTGCCAATCAGGTAATGTTTGAAGGCAGATGTTTTGAACTGATCGGAATATTTGATAAAGATCCTGAAAAAATAGGAAAAAAGGTTGGCGAAATTACTATACAGAATATAGATGAACTTCAAACCTTTTGTGAAAACAACAGTGTGTCCACGGCAATATTGTGCGTGCCGAAATCTGTGGTAGAGCCGATTGCCGAAACACTGTACGGCGCAGGGGTAAGAAGTTTCTGGAATTTCAGTCACTATGATTTAAATATGAAGTTTGACAACGTAATCGTGGAGAATGTACATCTCAGTGACAGCCTTATGCAGCTTTGTTTCAGACTAAAAAAACAGAATAACGATTAAGGATCAATCCCCCGTCACAGCAGATTGTGTGTTTGCTGCGGCGGGGGGCTTTTGTAAGTGTGGAGCGGAATTAATGAATAGTGAATAATGAATAGTGAATAATGAATAGTATCGGAAAGCCTTCGGCTTTGGATTTATAGGGGGGTAGTTTTTCAGTCTTTGCAAAAAATAATAAACATATGAATTATTAAGATTAACAATACTCCCTCCGTCACTTCACTGCGTTCAGTGACACCTCCCTCGCTGAGGGAGCTGTCAACGTAGCTGACTGAGGGAGTTTTATTAAGTCAGATAAAAATAGTATTAGTTTATTTAAATGCCTTTTGGTACGTTTTGAATGAGGAGTTAGGAATGGAATTAATGAATAATGAAGAATGAATATTGAATAATGAATAATATCGGAAAACCTTCGGCTTTGGATTTATAGGGGTTTGGGAATGAGTTGTAAGTTTAAATATTATTCAATCTTCATTGCGAGTAACGAATTAAGAATTGCGATAAAAAATTCAGAGGACGCATAGGCATAAAAAGCGTCCCCTGATAGGTAAAAAAACAAAGTCGTTCGATATAAAAATCATTCTCCTCGAACATTTGCGATAGTTTGTCTGATAAGTTCCTGACAATCCTTTTCGGTAAACTCGCTGTCAAAATCAACAACAATATTTCCCATAGTTGCCACGGGCTGCCAGAAATTCTGAGAAACAGAAACCTGCAAAACGGAATTTTCTGACTGCGCAAGTATAGCCGAAAGCGCTGCGTCACTCTTTATAAGCGTACTTTCCGCAACTTTCTTGTTTGACGGTCCCCAGTTAAGTTCCATTGCTCTGTCTTTTTGGCACTCCTCGCTTGTGAGGAACTTCGCCAGTTCAATAGACGTATTGGGATACTTTGTGCTTGAATTAACGCCTATGAGCTTGTATCCAAACATATTGATAATTTGTTTGGGCGTACCTTTAACATCGATTGTCGGCAAAACAGCAAATCCTGCGTTGCTTCCGAGAGTTTCTTTAGCATAAGAAAAATTCCACGACCCGTCAATTCCTGCTCCGACATTACCGGATTTAAAACCGTCAACAACCTTTGTAACTTCGCCGTTTACAAAAACGTCCCTATACTTGATGAAAAGGTTACGGAAAGCCATAATTGTATCGGTAGCTGTTTTCATATTGTAATTGGAAAACTTCTGAGTAAATCCGTCACTCTCAAATCCGTCAATAGTCAAGCCGCCCGTGAATAAGAACATACAGGCATAATAACCGTCCTGAGCGTCCATTACAAATTTTTTATTCTGAGCCTTGCAAGCCTCCAGAACACCCTCAAGAGTTTTAGCCTGCTCATCGCTTACAACGGATTTGTCGTAAATAAGGCAGTAGCTGTTGTCGCCTGTTTCGGGGAATGCGAAAATCTTATCGTTTACGGTAGCCGCCTGAACAGAACCCTCAATATTGTTTTCAACTATAAAGTCCTTATCCATTCCCGTAATTTCAAGAAGAGCGCCTGCGGAAACGAGCTTGTCAATGCTGTCGCAGGCAAATCCGAATACATCAGCGCCGACTGTGGTATCGGTAAGCAGATGCGCGGCAGGGTCTGCCTCTCCCTGAGGTATGACTTCAATTTTAATGTCGCCATACTCTTTCATAATCTGACAGAACTCATCGCATTGTTCTCTCAGGCTCTCCTGAGCTGCATCGGGACCCCAGACTTTAAGATTAATAGTGCCGTCCTCGCCCTCTCTTCCAAGAGGATTAACACTAACGCTGTTGTAAACATACGTTTCGGCAAAGCTGCTTGTATTATCCGAACTGCTTGAATTACCCGAACTTTCGGAACAGGCGGTGAAAGCGGAAACAAGCATAACCGCAGACAAAAAAACTGCAAAAACTTTTTTTCCTTTAGCAAACATTCTTTACATTTCCTTCTTTCCTTTTAAATCGATCCCATACTAATTCATTATATAATTAATATAATATATAATACCATAAATCAACGATATGTTTCAAGATTTTACATTATAAAGAAAAATGCTCATTCCTCAAAATTTTTGTATACATTATGGTTTTTAGTGAGTGGAGCTTTTTCGAGTGTGGAGTGGAAATAATGAATAATATCGGAAAGCCTTCGGCTTTGGATTTATAGGGGGTTAGTTAATAGTTAATAGTTATTAGTTGTTAGTTATTAGTTATTAGTTATTAGTTATTAGTTATTAGTTGTTAGTTATTAGTTATTAGTTATTAGTTAATCACTGTCCACAACTTAAGAATAGAGTAAATGTATGCAGGGTATGGGGCGGCAGCCCCAAAGGGCAGCGGGCGAAGCCCGCTAACCCTTAGCCCCCTGAATAGTTATTAGTTGTTAGTTATTAGTTAATAGTTATTAGTTGTTAGTTATTAGTTATTATTTGTTAGTTATTAGTTATTAGTTGTTAGTTATTAGTTAATAGTTATTAGTTGTTAGTTGTTAGATTTTAGTTTTAGACAAATGTTACTTTGAACTTTGAGCTTTGAGCTTTGAGCTATCGACTTTGAACTATGAACTTTGAGCTTTGAGCTTTGAGCTAACAACTTTAAGCTAAAAAAGTATACTTTCGCCACGCTTTTACATATATATTACCACTAACAAAAAATAAGGTGGTAATACGTATGTTTGAAGCGATTTTGTCATTTTTGAGTACTTATGCGTTGGTGTTTATACTGCACGTTGTGGGGGCGGGGTCATTCCCTAAACCGCTGTCCCAAAAACAAGAGAACGAACAGCTCATACTTCTAAAACAGGGCGACAGGAATGCCAGAAATACACTTATTGAGCATAACCTGAGGCTCGTTGCACACATAGTAAAAAAGTATGGGGCTGTATCCTCCGATCAGGACGATCTGGTGTCGATTGGTACGATCGGACTTATCAAGGCGATAGATACCTTTGATGTTTCAAAGAAGATAAAACTGTCAAGCTATGCGTCAAGATGTATCGAAAATGAGATACTTATGTATTTTCGTTCGCAGAAGAAAACTGCTCTCGACGTATCGCTTGACGAGTCCATTGATACCGATAAGGACGGAAATCCCTTAACGCTTATGGATATTCTGTCTTGTGATGATAATATTGCAGATAAGCTTGAAGTAAAAATCAACACCGAAAAGGTTTACGAAATAATAAAAACGCTCCCCGAAAGGGAACGTCAAATTATAGTAATGAGGTACGGACTGGACGGGGGAGAACCCTTGACCCAAAAACAGACCGCACAGATTTTAAATATTTCAAGGTCGTATGTATCACGTATAGAGAAAAAGGCGATAGCTTTGTTATCGGATAGACTTAAATAAACGCTGTATTTATGCGGTCTTTTATACGATTTGATAGTTTTGAGTTTCACGGTTTCAGGATATAAAGACGTTCCACCCTTGAACGAAACGAATAATTACAAGCAACATAAAAATGCAAGCGATAATTCTGTTAAGCTTTTTCCCCTCTTTATCAGCACTGCATATACACAGACATATGATAGTTATAAGATAGCATAACGGATATACACACAGCAAAAGCTTATCATCGAATAATGTAAGATATATCAAAGGGTGAAGCCACGTTGCTCTTAATGTATCAGATAAAGATACATTTGCGGTAATCAAAATTACAGCAGGGGCGATTATATACGGCAATAAAAACGCCCACCTGCCTGCTTTAACCAACTTTTTCATAGACTTTTCTTCTTGTTCGCAAATAAATTTTTACTTGATTTTATCACAAAAGAAAACATACTGCAATAACTTTTATAATTCTTTTACAAAAAGTTAAATAATGGTTACATATAACAAAAATTATTGACAGTGTACACTGAATATGGTATATTAACTATAATAAGATAAGTGCGTGTTGAAAGATTTTATTTAAATAATTAAAACTTTAATATATAAGCTAAAGGAGGAAATTTTATGAGCAAAAAACTTGTTGCGTATTTCAGTGCAAGCGGTATTACAAAGGCTCTTGCAGAGAGGCTTGCGGAGGCTGTCGGCGGAGATCTGTATGAAATAAAGCCAAAGACCCCATATACTAACGATGATCTCAACTGGCTTAATAAACAATCAAGAAGTTCGGTTGAAATGGCAGACAAATCCTGCCGTCCGGAGATCGCAGACAATAACGCAGATGTTGCAGGATCGGATATTGTTTTTATAGGATTTCCTGTTTGGTGGTATCGTGAGCCGAGTATCGTTGATACATTTCTTGAAGCTTATGATTTTTCGGGTAAAACTATTATTCCATTCTGTACGTCGGGTTCGAGCGATATTGGGGACACGTATATAAGAATTAAGGAGATAGTGGGAGAAAACGTAAAGGTGCTTTCGGGCAGACGCTTCTCCGCAAACGCTACTATCGCTCAGCTAAAAGATTGGACGAAGAGGGTTGTTTGAGTGTGGAGCTTTTTCGAGTGTGGAGTTTGGAGAGTGGAGTGGAATTAATGAATAATGAAGAATGAATATTGAATAATGAATAATATCGGAAAGCCTGCGGCTTTGGATTTATAGGGTTTTATTTTTTAGTCTTTGCAAAAAAAATAATAAGCATTTGAATTATTAAGATTAACAATAATCCCTCCGTCAAAGGTAATGTCATCAACTTAGTGTAATATACATTTGTATTATTAATTTGAATGACTGATTTATTCTTTTTACTCCTTCCGTCACGCCTACGGCGTGCCACCTTCCTCAAAGAGGAAGGCTTTAAAGGCTCCCTCGCTGAGGGAGCTGTCAGCGTAGCTGACTGAGGGAGTTTTATCAATTCGGATAAAGAAAAAGTATTAAATTTATGTAAAAACACCTTTTTGCACAGTCTGAATGAGGAGTTAGGAATGAGTTGTTAGCTCAAAGTCCAAAGAATCACTTCAACTAACAACTGTAAACTAATAACTTTGAACTTAAAACTTAAAAATTAAAGCTGAAAACTGTAAAAACATATAGATTATTTTCCCAAAATGTGTTATAATAATAACGCATTGATAACAAAAGGGAGGAATATAAAATGTCTTTAAATATAAGAAAAGCCGCTATTGTCGGCTGTGGGTTTGTAGGGTCGGCTTCTGCTTTTGCATTAATGGAGAGCGGATTGTTTTCGGAACTCGTACTTGTTGACGCAGACCACGCAAAGGCAGAGGGCGAGGCACTTGACATAAGCCACGGACTTCCGTTTGCAAAACCTATGAAAATATACGCAGGCGATTATGCCGATCTGAGCGACGCCGCCGTTATTATAGTTACAGCAGGAGCAGGTCAAAAACCCGGTGAAACACGACTTGACTTAGTTAAGAAAAATGTAGGTATCTTTAAATCTGTAATTCCGCAGATCGCAGAGAACAACAAGTACGCTATTATGCTTATTGTAGCAAATCCTGTTGATATTCTCACTTATACCGCCGCAAAGCTGAGCGGTTATCCGGAGGGCAGAGTGTTTGGCTCGGGTACTGTTCTCGATACTGCAAGATTTAAGTATCTGTTAGGCGAACACCTCGGAGTTGACAACCGAAGCGTACACGCATTTATTATAGGCGAACACGGCGACAGCGAGATAGCTGCGTGGAGCAGCGCAAACGTTTCGGGTATACCGATAAATAATTTCTGCGAGATGAGAGGTCATTTTCACCACGAAGAGGCAATGAGAGATATTGCGGAGAGTGTAAAGAACAGCGCTTATGAGATAATAGAGAAGAAGAAAGCTACCTACTACGGTATAGCTATGTCTGTTAAGCGTATTTGCGAGGCTATCGTTCGTGACGAAAAGTCCATACTTCCCGTATCTTCCATTCAGAATGGCAATTACGGTATTGAGGGCGTTGCACTTAGTATGCCTGCGATAGTCGGTAAAAACGGTGTGGAAACTTTAGTACCCATTGAACTGAGCGATGAAGAAAAGGCGGAGCTTTCTAATTCCGCCGAAACGCTTAAAAAAGTAATAGACGATGTAATGTGATTATTGGTGGATTTATATCCCTGATATAAAAAAACTTAAGGAGGTTTGAAGTTATGGCAAAGTACGAATGTTCACCCTGCGGATATGTTTATGATCCCGAAATAGGCGATCCCGACAGCGGTATTGCTCCCGGTACTCCGTTTGAGGAGATCCCCGACGACTGGTGCTGCCCTATATGCGGCGTAGGCAAGGATATGTTTGAAAAGGTTGAGGAGTAATAAAACCCCGCTTTGTTGTCGGCAGGCAAAAAGAATTAAATATGCGGCAGTAAAGTTATATTACGAATTAAGCCCGACGGAACTGCCCGCGGGTGCATACCCGCCCCGCTTTGTTGTCGGCAGGCAAAAAGAATTAAATATGCGGCAGTAAAGTTATATTACGAATTAAGCCCGACGGAACTGCCCGCGGGTGCATAC
>CACWKD010000066.1 GCA_902761345.1 uncultured Ruminococcus sp.
GACACACGGGGTTAGCTCGCTGATACTGTACAGGTTGCTGTACTTGAACGAGAAGCCCCCGCCTCTAAGCTTTAGTGTAGGCGGCGGGAGTATGTCACAATACGAATTCAGACTGTGCAAAAAGATGTTTTTACATAAATTTAACTCGTTGTGCTATTAATACACCTAATAAAGTTCTTTGTCAAACTTTTTTTCAAAAAAGTTTGCGAGGGTTTGGGGCGAGTAGCCCCAATATGCTCTACTCGGCGGAGAGGGGGGCACGATAAACTTTGACTAATCAAATTGTCGGATGGGGGAGAACCTGACGACAGTGGTTCTCCCCCCTACTCAAACAGTAGGATTATTTGTAAAATATAAAGAAAATCAAGTGATAATTTAATAACGCAACGAGTTAAATTTAATACTATTCGTTATCCAAATTGATAAAACTCCCTCAGTCAGCTTTGCTGACAGCTCCCTCAAAGAGGGAGCCATTAAAGCCTTCCTCTTTGAGGAAGGTGGCACGCCGTAGGCGTGTTGTTTATTTTAATATTTTATATGTTTGTTTTTGCACGGTTTGAATTGCTATTTTTGATAATATTACTCACGTTTCTACAAACCATTAGTATTATAATGATACACAAAATATGTAATTTGTTGGCTAAATTTCACAAATTACTTGGATGAAAGATTTTTATGCTTTAAAACGGTTGAAAAATAAGACTCTTTATGATAATATTCTAAGTGCAGTTACAGAGATATTTGGCTGCACTATTTTTATCAGATTAAGGAGGATTTTACAATGTCAGTTAGTTTAGTAATGCATCAGAAGGTAAAGCTCGGTCTTGAAGAGTATGAGGTTAAGGAAGGCAACACTGTAAAGTACAAGGCAAAGAAGAAACTGCTTGCAGCAGGTGCCGATTTTGACATTTTTGACGCTATGGGAAATAAGATCGGTCTTGTTGACCAGAAGGTTCTGAATATGGTTAAGACCTTTGATATTACTCTTAACGGTCAGAAGTGCGGTACAGTAAAGAAGAAGTTCCCTGCACTCACAAAGGATATGAACTACGATGAGAGAGGTTGGAAGCTTGACGGCGACGCTCTCGGAGTAAACTTTAGGTTTACAGACGCTGCAAAGAATGTTTACGCTACTGTAAAGAAGAAGGTTTTTGCAATAGGAGATACATATGAGATCGTTGTTGCAAATCCTGCCGATGAGCTTATCGTTGTAGCTCTTACAATTATTCTTGACGAGGCTTTCCACAGCAAGCGTTCTTAATTGTTTTTTAACACAGCTATATGATCTAAACCGCATGACTGCCTGCAAAGGTGTGCGTGCGGTTTGTTTATTATTAGTAATTGTAAAAAATCGCTTTTTTATATTGCAATGTGTATTTTGATTATGTTATAATATACAAAAGAAATGCCGTATTCGGCTTGATAAACTAAGAAAGTCGGTGATGTCCGTGAAAATACACGAATCCGCAGAGAATTATCTCGAAACTATACTTATACTTAAAAACAGAAAAGGACTTGTTCGTTCGATCGACATAGCAAACGAACTCGGATTTTCAAAGCCCAGCGTAAGCATTGCTATGAAGAACCTGCGTGAAAACGGATATATTGAGGTAGATCCAAAAGGGTTTATAGAACTTGCCGAACCGGGCAGAGAGATTGCAGAGCGTATTTACGAAAGACATACTTTTATTTCAGCGTGGCTTGAAGATATCGGAGTTGACCCAATGGTTGCGGTAGAGGACGCCTGCCGAATGGAGCATATTATCAGTGCGGAAAGCTTTGAAGCTATTAAGAAATATGTAAACAGCCACAAGAGCTGAGTGTCCGTTATAGATGAATATAAAAAAATTAAGCCCTCTGTGAGATGAGGGCTTTTTTGCAGGGTGATACTATGATATATTTTGATAATTATACATTTTCCGAAACGGCTGCTATTTTTCTTATATACGCTTTTGTCGGTTGGTGTACCGAAGTAGTATATGCAACGCTCAAACACGGCAAATTTGTAAACCGTGGTTTTCTGATAGGACCTGTATGCCCAATTTACGGACTTGGCGCTTTGTCGGTAGTAATGTTTTTAGAGCCTATAAAGGAGGACTGGGGGTTACTGTTTTTGTCGTCTATGGTGTTTACATCTGCGATAGAGTTTGTAGGCGGTTTTATTCTGGAGCGTCTGTTCAACGAAAAATGGTGGGATTACTCCGATGAGCACTTTAATGTTAAGGGATATATTTGTCTGAAATTTTCGATAATGTGGGGTCTTGCGTGTGTTCTTGTTATAGATGTTGTACACCCCTCTGTAATGACTGTACTTAGGTTTATACCACACGGAATTCTGGTTCTGATACTTGCGGTTATGTACGCAGTGTTTGCGTCCGATATTACAGTAACTCTTATAAACATAATGAAAATACGCAGGTATATACGTTCTGCCGAGGAGATAAGAAATGCGTTGGAGCAGGTATCCGATAGAATAGGGGAGAGCCTGAGTGAAAAAACGCTTGAAGCCATGGAGCACGGCGAACAGCTAAAAGAAACTATCTCCGAAAAAGAGCAGGAGATGAGGGATACTTTTGCAGACAGAAAAGCAGAGTATGAGGAATTGAAAAATAAACTGAAAGCACATTCCGAAGAAACACGCCGTATAAGTAAGCGTATAAGAACTGCGTTCCCTCATATCGAGCAGGGTAAGTATAGGCATATATTTAAACAGAAATAATGTTTTGCTTATATAATGGGTCAGAAAATAAAATCTGAAAATCGGGCGGATTTTAAATTAAGTTTAAAGTAAGCGTATTATAATGAAATAGTTATAATACGTCTTGCTGAAAAAATTTTGTATTTTCACTGTAAACACCGCAGTAATTCATACTTTATTAATAATTATATTGGATAATAGAAAAGCTAAACTGTATTATAATGCAGAAACTATATAAATTTACAAGGAGTGATACAGTATGATAGAGGTTAAGAACATTACGAAATGCTACGGCAATACCAAAGCAGTCGATAATGTAAGCTTTACCGTTGAGAGCGGAGAGATACTCGGTTTCTTGGGACCCAACGGAGCAGGCAAATCAACCACTATGAATATCATTACAGGTTATCTGTCATCATCAAGCGGTACGGTTACTGTTGACGGCTGTGAGATACTTGACGATCCTAAAGGCGTAAAAAGCAAAATAGGCTATCTTCCCGAAATCCCGCCTCTTTATCTTGATATGACGGTACAGAAGTATCTTGAGTTTATGTTTGACCTTAAAAAGGTAAAACTCGACAAAGAGGAGCATATTGAAGAGGTGTGCCGTCTTGTAAAGATAAGCTCGGTTACACACAGACTTATCAAGAACCTTTCAAAGGGATATAAGCAGCGTGTCGGTCTTGCGCAGGCGCTTTTGGGCAATCCCCCTGTGCTTATTCTTGACGAGCCTACGGTAGGTCTTGACCCTAAGCAGATAATCGAGATAAGAAACCTCGTTAAAAGCCTGGGACAGAAGCACACGGTTATTTTGTCATCGCATATTTTGTCTGAGGTTCAGGCGATCTGCGACAGAGTAGTTATTATAAGCAACGGACAGGTTGTTGCAGATGAAACGACAGAGGGACTTTCAAAGAAGCTTGCAAAGTCTAACAGACTGCTTGTAGAGGCAGAGGGCAGCAAGTCGAAGATATTGGATATTGTATCTACATTGCCCGATGTTAAAAATGTAACTGTCGAGCGTGAGGTGTCGGACGGAGTGTATGAGTTCTCTGTTGACGTAAAAGAGGACGCAGATATCAGAAAGAAGCTGTTCTTTGCGTTTGCCGGCGCCGATATACCGATACTCGCATTAAAGAGCGATAACATCACGCTTGAAGAAGCATTTCTCAGACTTACTTCCGATACTAAATATTCATCAAGAAAGGGAGGGGACAAATAATGGGCGCAATAATAAAAAGAGAGCTTTACTCTTATTTCTGCTCACCGATCGCTTATGTTGTAATGGCGATATTTATGTTCTTTTCGGGACTGTTTTTCACGGTAGTATGCCTTGCAAACGATACGTCAAATCTTACATATGTGTTTACAAATATGTTCCTTGTAACCATACTTCTCACACCTATAATGTCTATGAAGCTGTTAAGCGATGAGAAGCGTCTGAAAACAGACCAGGCGCTGCTTACATCTCCCGTGAGTATTTTCGGGATAGTAATGGGTAAATTCTTCTCTGCCTGCATACTCAATCTCGTATGTATGGCAATATATCTTATATTTGGTTTTGTGCTTTCGTTTTTTGTTACACCAAACTGGGCTGTAATACTGTGTAACTTCTTTGGTTTGTTTATTCTGAGCTGTACGATGATAGCGATCAACCTTTTCCTGTCGTCTCTTACGGAAAGCCAGATGATCTGCGCGATAACAGGTTTTGCAGTTGGACTTTTTATTTATCTTATAGATAATGTTGCAAAGGCTATACCTGTTGAATTTATCTCAAATCTTTTCCAGAAGCTTTCATTTATGACGCACTATCAGAACTTTACAGTAGGCTTATTGAGCCTTGCTGATGTAGTGTTCTTCCTCTCGGTGATTGCGTTGTTTATGTTCCTTACAATTCGTGTTATCGAGAAAAAACGCTGGAGTTAAGGAGGGATTTGGCTATGAGTAAGAATATTAAGAAAAAGTCCGAAGATACCGAGGAGAAGAAGATCGCCTTAGAAAAGACTGAGGATAGTGTCGAAGAAACAAAATCAGATGAAGTTGAAGCAACAGTAACCTCGCAGGAAAATACAGACAAAGCGGCAGATAAAGACAAAGAGGAAAAAAAGATCGATAAAAAGGACGACGGCAAAAAGTCTGAAAAATCGGAGAAAAAAGATGATAAAAAATCTGCTGCAAAGGAAGCTAAGAAAACAGCGCGCAGATCGAAGCGTGAACTTAAAGCAAGAGCTTTCAGACGAGGCTGGTTCTCTGTGGTGCTTGTGGTACTGTTTATAGCCGCTATGGTTCTTGTGAATTTCATCGCAGTAACAGTCAATGAGAAAATTCCGGCGCTTACGATAGACACAACGGGTAAGGAAAGCTTTGAACTTTCAAAAGAAACGGTTGAGTATCTCCCGAGCCTTAAAGATGACATCAATATAATAGTGCTTGCCGATGAAAAGGAGTACAAAGAGGGCGGAGAATATTATATTCAGGCAAATTCACTTCTGCACGAGTATGAAAACAAATCCGACAAGATCACTCTTGAGTACGTTGATATGGCGTCAAACCCGACATTCAGCAGTAAGTACCCCGATGAAACACTCAGCTACTACGGTATAATAGTAGAGAGCGATAAAGGATATAAGTATCTCAAAGAAGCTGATATGTTTGATATTCAGATGGACTACAATACTTATAGTTATTATATTGCAGGCTCAAAGGTAGAGGAGGCTGTAACATCGGCGTTACTCTATGTTACGCTTGACGATAAACCAAAGGTAACATTCGTTTCTGATATTAATGGTGAGGATTACACTTACTTCAAAAATTATCTCGAGTCAAACGGATTTGAAACTGATGAAGTTTCGCCTGCAGTTGGAACTATTCCCGAGGATACGCAGATACTTGTACTGTTTGCGCCGTCTGTCGATCTTGATGAAAAAGTTGTAGACGCAATTTCCGATTTCCTGTTAAACGGCGGAGAGTACGGAAAACAACTGTTATATCTCCCTATGGGAACTTTGGTAGATTCACCTAATATTGACTCCCTTATTGAAGAATGGGGAATTACGGTAGATAACGGTTATGCGATAGAAAATGACCCGAATTATATGGCGCCTCTTGGCGGCGGATATTATCTCTTTGCAACACAGTATGCAGATCAGACTTATAATGCTAAAATGAGAAATACGTCACTTCCGTTCTGTGTTATAGGCGGATATACAAAGCCTCTTAACGTTACGGACAGTACAAACGTAACTACTCTGTTGACGCTCAGTGATGAAAGTACCGTGCTTTATTCAGACGAAACGGCAGATGAGCCTGTTTCCTCGCCTAATCTTGTGATCGGTGCAATTGCTCAGAAGGGTACAACCACAACAGCAGATACAGACAGTTCGTCAACAGAAACAAAACAGTCGCATATAGTAGTTATCGGTTCAAGCGTTGCTATGAGTGAAACACTCCTTAAATCAAACGTATACGGAAACTCAACGTATATACTTTCTGTATTCAATACTCTTGTAAACAGAGATGATGTCGGAATATCTATCGAGGCTAAAACACTTGAAAATCCCGATCTCGGCATTACTACCGCACAGATAAGAGCGCTTGGAGCAGTATTTATCGTAGTAGTTCCTGTTGGAATACTTATAGCTGGTATTGTAATATTTATTAAACGCCGCAATATGTAAGGAGCAAATTTATGAAAAAGACTACTAAAACATTAATAATAGCGATAGTGTCGGTAGTTTTGCTTGTGGGGGCTGCATTGCTTGTATATTTCTTTGTACCCGATAAGAGCAATGATGATGATACCCCTGCAACACTCCTGTCCGATAATACCGATACAGAGATGGAGGTTGAGGATCATTATCACCTTGTAAGTCATATTCCTGCCGAGATAAAAACTATGGAGGTTGAGAACGAAACAGGTAAATACACTCTCCTTTCCGAAACTCCAAAAACAGAAACAACTGCTTCGGACGGTACAACATCTTTCCTGACAGACGCTACTGTTTATACTCTTGTAGGATATGAAGATATGGAGCTGCTGACAGGCTCGCCCGATACGCTTGCAAATGACTGCGCAAGTATTACAGCTTCGAGAAAAGTCAATGACGGTTCGGCAAAAGCTGATTTTGGCTTTGACACACCGAGAGCAACTGTAAAAATTGAATATACAAACGGCGACAGGGTAACTGTTTATGTAGGTAATGACGCAGACGATAATAAAGGAACATATCTTATGCTTGACGGAGATGAAAATGTATATCTTGTAGATACAGAGTCTGCCGACGGTTTTCTTATGGGCGCTATGGATATGCTTTCTACCGAAATAGGCTCTGCGGCAAATGACGACAGCGGCAACGTGTTCAGTAAAATGATATTCGGCGGTTCACTGTTTGGAGAAGATGTTGTGCTTGAATATTCCGATAATGCGGCATTCTCCGCAAGCTACGTTATTACTTCGCCCGACAGCACTATTGCTAATGAAGAAACTGTAACATATATGGTAAACAATGTCCGCAATCTTACAGCAGAAAAGGTGATCGCCGTATCTCCCGATGATGAAAAAGTAAAGTCGTACGGACTTGATGAGCCGTATGTTACGGTAGAGGCAGAGTATCCCGATCTCAAAGTAAGCTATAAAGCTACAAAGCCCGATGAGGACGGAATGTTTTATCTTTTGAGCAGCGGAATTATTTATCAAATGGATAAAAATGCTGTGCCGTGGATAAATTACACCTACGATCAGCTTATCCCAACTTCCGTTATGAGTCCTAAGTATGTAAATGTTGATAAAGTGACTGTTGAAGCAGACGGCAAGAAATACGAATTTGACATTAAGAGAGATACCACCGTATCTTATAATGCGGACTCTGATACCGATGTTGAAACAACAGTTACAACTGTTACCTGCGGCGGCAATAATATTTCGGAAGAAGTATTCAACATTTATTTCCAAAATCTAACTTCCGCAAAGAGAAGCGATATGATCGCCGATATGCCGGAGGGAAAGAAAGAGTTACTCAAAGTAACGTATAATTTCAGCGATGGCAAGACGGGTACGGCAGTGTACTATGAGGGTGAAAACCGCAAGTGTCCTGTTGTAGTTAATGATACTCTTGCAAGTACGGCGTTCGAGTCTTATGTTACTAAAATAATTGCTGATACTCCGCTTGCAGCAAGCAATAAAACAGTTGACAGTGTATATTGATAAATATACGGTAAAAAACAGACGAGAGGTAAAAATGCCTCTCGTTTTTTTCATTAAATTACGACTAAATTAACAAAAAATTAATGATAAGCAAAACTATATATAGTATAATTATGTGGTGCGATGGGGTTATTATTATAGAAATGATTGGAGTGAGCGTTATGCAAAATCCTTTTTTGAACAGAGTAGACGATCCAAATAAGTCGGATTATCTCACTTCTGTGTGTTCAATTAACAGAATACGCCTCCTAAAACTGCCTTTGTATGGCATTGACGACAGCATAGAGGGACTTACGGTAAAGGAATTTTTCAGCACAAAACTTGTTATAGAAGAAATAAAGAAGTATCACAAAGAACTTGAAATAGATCTCGGAAAATACGAGGAGAAGAAACTCCCAAAAATATTATCGGCTAAACTTGACAGTACAAATGAGCTGACAGCGCAGACCGCTAAAGCTATTACGACTAAGTTTGGCAGACGGCTGGGACTTTTGTTTCTTGCTTTAAAGAAAGGCGATAAAGAAAACAGAGCTGCCCGAGAGGACTGGAGCGATAAACACTGGGAGTATTGGGCGCAGATAAGCGACATTATACTTGTAGGAGGACTTGCAAACGGCAGATTTGGGGAGGACCTTAAAAGCTGTGTTGAGTATGTGTTTGAAACAGCAGGAATAAATCCGTATAATATTATTCTGTACGACAATGCCTCGGACGTAGGCGTATTGGGCTGCGCAACTCAGATATCTTCGGCTGACGGAGTAAACATAGTTATGGACTTCGGACAGACTAACATAAAACGCTGT
>CACWKD010000067.1 GCA_902761345.1 uncultured Ruminococcus sp.
ATTCACTATTCACTATTCGTTATTCATTAATTCTGCCGTAGGCTTTCCGATATTATTCATTATTCACTATTCACTATTCGTTATTCATTAATTCTGCCGCAGGCTTTCCGATATTATTCATTATTCACTATTCACTATCGTTATTCATTAATTCTGCCGCAGGCTTTCCGATATTATTCATTATTCAATCTTCATTATTAATTAATCCCACTCTCCAAACTCCACACTTTAACAAACTCCTAACTCAACAACTCCAAAATTTAACTCTCCCCCTTGACATAAATTAAAATAGTGTTATAATAAACTATGTGTACCTGTGTTCAAAATAAGAAACACAATATTAATTATGAGAATTTAAGGGGGATTAATTTTATGCCTAAAAAAGTTATCAGACTTACCAGTGAAGGTTATAAAGCTCTTGAACAGGAACTTGTACAGTTGTCGGGCGAAGGCAGAGAAAAAGTAAAACACGACCTTGAGGTTGCACGTTCATACGGTGACCTTTCCGAGAACAGCGAGTACGATGAAGCTAAAAACGCCCAAGGTCAGCTTGAGGCAAGAATAAGAGATATAGAGGCTACACTCCAGAATGCAGTAATTGAGGACGGTTTCAGAGTAAGAGTTCTCAATCATACTTTAAATCAAGAGGCAGAGTACCTGATCGTCAGCGCAAGTGAGGCAGAGCCTGAAAACGGCAAGATCTCCGATGAGTCACCTGTTGGTGAGGCTCTTTTAAACCGTCAGGAGGGCGAAGAGGTTATGGTAAAGCTCCCCAACGGCGCACAAGTAAAGTTTACAGTGCTTGAAGTGTTGAGCTGATAATGGTAAATTATTTATATAGAGTATGAAGGGAAGAAAAATATGAGTGAAAATAATACACAGCAGAATGCAAACGGCGGTGATCTGCTTCAGGTAAGACGTGATAAGCTTACCGCTTTACAGGAGCAGGGAAACGATCCGTTTGAAATAACTACATATGACAGAAACGCTTACGCTAAGGATATTATCGAGAGCTTTAACGATGAGGACGAGCCGAGAACAGTGTCTGTTGCAGGACGTATAATGAGTAAGCGTGGCAAGGGTAAGGTTGCGTTTATAGATATTCACGACAGAAGCGGAAAAGTTCAGATTTTTGCAAAGATAGACGATCTGGGCGAGGACGTTTACAAGGGTCTGCTAAAGTGGGATATAGGCGATATTATAGGCGTAGAGGGGTTTGTTTTCAGAACAAGAGTCGGAGAGATAAGTATCCACGCAACAAAGGTTACACTTCTCTCAAAGTCGCTTTTGCCGCTGCCTGAGAAGTACCACGGTCTTAAAGATACAGATTTAAGATACCGTCAGCGTTACGTTGACCTTATTATGAACCCCGAGGTAAAGGATACTTTCATTAAGAGAAGCGTTATTATAAAAACTATCCGAGAGGAACTCGATAACAGGGGTTACATTGAGGTTGAAACACCTATCCTTAACACTATTCCGGGCGGCGCTGCCGCAAGACCGTTTATAACACATCACAATACGCTTGACATTGACTTATACCTGCGTATCGCACCCGAGCTTTATCTTAAAAGACTTATAGTAGGCGGTATGGAAAAGGTTTACGAGATAGGCAGACTTTTCAGAAACGAGGGTATGGACGTAAAGCATAACCCCGAGTTTACTACGATCGAACTGTACGAGGCTTATACTGATTACCACGGTATGATGGAGCTTACAGAAACTCTTATCAACAAGGCGTGCCTTGCAGTAAATGATATAGACCAGATAGAGTATCAGGGCGAGAGGATCGATCTTTCACTGCCGTTCAGGAGAATGTCTATGATGGACGCTGTAAAGGAATATACAGGAGTAGATTTCAGCGAGTTTATAGGCGATACTGAAAAGGCTAAGGAAGTTGCAAAGGAGCTTCATCTTGAAGTAAAGGCAACCGATACTTGGGGCAATATTCTCAACACAGCATTCGAGGAGAAGGTTGAGGAGAACCTTGTACAGCCTACGTTTATATATGATTATCCCGTTGAGGTTTCACCGCTTACAAAGCGTAAGAAGGGTGTTCCCGAGATAGTGGAAAGATTTGAGCTTTTCGCAACGAGAAGAGAGCTTGCAAACGCATACTCGGAGCTTAACGACCCGATAGACCAGAGAAAGCGTTTTGAACATCAGTTAATGCTTCGTGACAGCGGCGACGATGAAGCGCAGATGCTTGACGAGGATTTCCTTACATCGCTTGAATACGGTATGGCGCCGACAGGCGGTATGGGTATGGGTATTGACAGACTTACAATGCTGCTTACAGACAGTGCGTCTATCAGAGATGTGCTTATCTTCCCGACTATGAAGCCTGTGGAGAAGTGATTATTGCATAATACTAAAACAGGAGGAATATCTATGCCAAATATAAAACCTATATCTGATTTGAGCAATTATAATGAAGTCCTCCGTGACATTAATGTAGGCGAACCCGTTTTTTTGACAATGAATGGCAGGGGGCGATATGTTGTTGTTGACATCAAGGATTATGAGAGAATGACAGCAGAACTCAAACTTATGAGAGAACTTGCCAAAGGTGAGTATAGTGCAAAGGAAAGCGGTTGGGAGGATCTTTTAAGTGTTGAAACGGAGCTTGGGATAAATGAGTAAAGTATTATTTTCTCCCGAGGCAAGAAACGATTTAGCACAAATAAAGAGTTATATTGCAAATGATCTTCAAAACGATATGGCAGCCAAGAAAACTGTTGGAAATATACTTAACAGTATCAAGCGACTTGAAGATTTTCCAAATATAGGAGTACCGCTTTCTATCGCCACGAAAATGATACAGTATATATAGTGCGAATATTATATGACAGAAGAAACTTTATGAAAATTCTGTTTAATGATAAGTAATAACAAAAAGAGAGGGTGACTGCACTCTCTCTTTTTGTTACCCGTTATTATTTGAAGAATTATTACTGCTTGATGTACTAGACGACGCTGTTTTCTTCGGCTGTTCCTTTATCCTGCCTGTTGACTTGAAGTATGCGTCAAACATCTCCTTTGCAATACTCATCGAATATTTACCCTCTGCGCCGTGTTCTACAACTACCGCAACCGCAACTTCGGGTTTATCATACGGTGCATACGCTATGAACGTTACATTGTCTGTTCCTATGTTCTCCGCCGTACCTGTCTTTGCGGCAACTGCTACGGGGTACTTTGCGAAAATATCGCTTGCCGTACCGTTTGTAACAACACTTCTCATACCCTCCTGCACTATTTCCATATTCGCTGTGGATACTCCCACCATTTCCACAACCTCGGGAGCAGAATTGTCAAGCAGAACCTCTTCGCCCTTGTAGTCTGTGATCTTGCTTACAAAATGAGTTCTCAATCGTACTCCGTCATTTGCAATAGTAGCGCAGTAAGTTCCAAGCTGCATTGGTGTAAACGCATTATCCGACTGTCCGATAGCCGCTTGACAAGTGTTACCCTCGTACCAAACGGTAGAATCACGTCCTGCAAGTATTCCCGTTGACTCGTACAGTTCAATGCCCGTATGTACGCCTAAACCAAATTTCTCCGCATATATGTCGATTGCGTCAATTCCTAATTGTCTGCCTAAATCCGCAAAAAAGTAGTTGCAGGATTTTGCAAGAGCACCTCTTACGTTTACTGCCTCGTGGTAGCCTAAACAGTTAATAATATCCGTTTTGTAAAAATCATAATGCTGTTTACAGAAAATTGTGGAGTCGCCTGTTATAAGCCCCTCCTCCAGTCCTGCCGCCGCTACGCAAGGCTTGAATGTCGAACCCACTATAAAGTTACCTGTCAACGCCCTGTCAAACATAGGCAGTTTATCATCGCCGATCAGCTTTTCGTAGTAGCTGTCATCTGTAACATACTTCTCCATATCAAATGTAGGATAGCTTGAACAGGCAAGTACAGAGAAATTGTTTATATCTATCATTACCGCCGCACCCGCTATACAGTCGGAATAGGATTTTCCTGCTTGTGTAACATATTTTTGCAAAGCGTTGTTAGTTACCTTTTGCAAATCGGCATCTATCGTCAGTGTAACGGTGTTTCCGGGTATCGCCTGTACAGCCTCTATCTCCTCTACAACTGCGCCGTCAGAAGTCTTTGTAATGCGTTTCTCGCCCTTTGTACCTTTGAGATATTCCTCCAAAGAATATTCTATGCCGCTTTTTCCGATTTTGTCGTCAAGCTTATAGCCGCTGTCCTTCAGGTCATTATACTCCTGCTGAGAGATAGATCCCACCGTACCCAGAATATGCGGTGCGAGAGTTCCGTCCTTATAGAAACGCACAAATGTACTGCCGCATTCAACTCCCGGAAAACCCTGTGAATTTTCCAGCACGATCGCTACCATATCACGGCTGATGTCTGTTGCGAATTTGTATGGATTGCTGTTGCTGTAACCGCAAAATTCCATATTATACCTAACGCTGATAATGTCACGAAGTTCCTGTTTAGTATAGGAATTGGCGTCGATCTCGAAGTGATTAACAAACTCCTCCATACAATCCTCAGCGTCTGCGTACTTGTTCATATTGAGCATACTTTTGCTCTTGATAAAATCTATTGTATCATCGTAGCCGTCTTTAAATTGATATGTACCGTTTTCATCTATGTATATGGGCAGCTTATCAGTCCATTCCTCACGACGCAGGTTCATAAGCTTTATGAGCTTGTTTATGATCTCGTTTAAGTTTTCCTCATTAATGTAAAGCTTGTTGAAAAGTATCATATAGCCTGCGTCGTTTGTAACGATCTCCTTGCCGTTTCTGTCGAGTATCTCGCCTCGGCTTGCTTCTGTTGTAACGGTATAAGTTGTTGATGAAAGAGCCTCTTCACGGTAGTCGCTGCTGTCGATTATCTGCCACGAAAAAAGCCTTACTGCAAACGCAGAAAAGATAAGTATAGTCATCAGTATGCACAAAGCGGCACGCACACCGCTGTTAGGCGCGGAATGTTCAACTTTTTTCATAATACAGTCCTTTCGTTTATCAGCTCAGCTTTGCACGTCTGCGGCTTGCGTCGGAGCGTTTAGAGTGTGGAACACGCTTTTTACGTCGAACCTTGATTTTTTTCTTTTCCTTGCGGAATGTTTTGGAAATACCCAAAGTTATCGCATAAACAACAGGAGTTACCGCCCAGCTGTAAAGCATTCTGTTAAGATAATGCGACAAATAGAAATCCATTCTGCCGTCATAGCGTGGAATATAGTAGAATATAAAGAATTTAAGCGAAATAACCGCTATACACGCAACAGCGCTGTACAGCAGAGTAAAGTAGATGTTATTTTTAATATACTTATTGTTCCAGCTTGCGCTGCAATAGCAGATACTGCCGAGTATTATAGAGGTAAGCCCCATAACGCCGCCCGTACCTGCGTCTATGATAAGACCGCACGCAACTGCGAAAAAAAACGAAAAGTACGGCATTTCAAACGCTGCAACAGATACAGCCGCCGAGATAAGCAGCAGCGGCTTGGCAAGGTATATTTGCGGCAAGAGGTGAACTGTCCCCTCGATTATAAATAATAAAAACACTTCTAAAGCGTAAAGCATATATCTGTAATATTTTCTCTGCAAGTGGACACCTCTTTTCGTTTATAGTTTATAGCTCAAAGCTCAAAGCTCAAAGCTCAAAGCTCAAAGTAACATTTGTCTAACTAATAACTAAATGACTAACAACATATAAAATCCAAAGCCGCAAGGCTTTCCGATATTATTCACTATTCATTATTCAATCTTCATTATTCATTATTTCGGCTCAAAGTTCTAAGTCAAGAGTTCGTTCCTAACTCCTAACTTCTCCTAACTAAAAAACTCCACTCTCCAAACTCCAAACTCCACACTCAAAAAAGCTACTTCCCACTATCCGTGTCCGAAATCGCCTCTATAACTCCTTGTCCCTCAAATGAAGTTATAACAACAACGTCCGAAACACTCTTTATATCCTCATAAGGTTTAATTACCGCATAAGGAGTTGTGTCGTATGTGTTGTAGTCGAGCTTTGTAACCCTGCCTATAATAATATCGGGCGGATAAACTCCTCCTACACCTGTTGTGATGATAATATCGCTCTGTTTTATTTTGTTATCAGCCGAAATTACAGACAGCATAAGCAAGCCGTCCTCGCTGAATGCAGCGCTGCCTGTTGCGATACCGCTGTCGCCGCTTTTCTTATCCATAGCGCCGACTTTAGCCTCGGGGGATAAAAGAGTAGTAACCTTGCTTGTAGTGACGTTTACCTCGCTTATCCAGCCTATAAGACCGTTTTCTGTAATAACAGGGTCATTTATTTTAACATCGTCACGGCTGCCCTTGTCAATCGTAAAGCCGTAAAAATCATCGTTAGGGTCACGGCGGATAACATTTGCTATTGCTATCTTGTAGTCGGGATTATCGTCCTTAATGCCGTAGTATTTTTTTAAAACCTCATTTTCCTTTTTGATGTCGTCGTAATCTATCACCTGTGCGGCAAGCTCGTTAATTTCTTTCTTCAGATCCTCGTTTTCCTTTATTAGCTCGTCACGGGTTTTGGCAGATCCGCCTGCTGCGTCGTTAGCAATAGCGGTAGTTGCCTGCTGGAACGGAGCGGAAATTCTCGCATAGAAATCAGTAAAAACATTTCTCCCCATAGCTGCCGACACCGCCGCCACAACAAGCAGTACAATAAAGGTTGTGGAAATGATACGTTTAGCGTTAGTATGTTCTTTCATAATTTACCTCACAGATTTATTCGTAATCTCCGAAGTAGTCTGCGTCATCGGGCATTTCAAGACGTTTGCCCGTACCCGAGGCTACGCAGTCGAGAGGGTTTTCCGCAACATACACAGGCACGTTTGCTTCCTGCGAAATAAGCTTATCAAGACCTCTTATTAACGCGCCGCCCCCTGTAAGAGTAATTCCATTGTCGAGAATATCCGCGCACAGCTCAGGCGGAGTTTGTTCGAGGGTTTGTTTAACAGCGTCTATAATTACCGCAAAAGAGTCTGCAAGCGCGTCACGAATTTCGGCGGGAGTAACGTCTATATCAAGCGGCATACCGTCTGCTAAGTTTCTGCCCCTTATCTTAATACTTTCCTCGTTTTCGTAAGGGTAAGCAGAGCCGATAAGTATTTTAATATCCTCCGCTGTACGCTCGCCTATAACAAGATTATGGTTTTTCTTTATGTATGCGATGATCGCCTCGTCAAACTTATCTCCTGCAACTCTCACTGAGCAGGAATGCACAATATCGCCGTAGCTGATCACAGCAACCTCTGCCGTACCGCCTCCGATGTCAACCACCATTGAACCGACAGGCTCAAACACAGGCAGACCTGCACCGAGCGCCGCCGCCATAGGCTCTTCCATAAGCTCAATATTTCTGCCGCCTGCCTGTTCTGCCGCGTCCTCAACCGCACGGCGTTCAACCTCTGTAACACCCGAGGGAAGAGCTATAACGATTTTCGGGTGACTGAAAAGCCCCGAACGGGCAGTTTGTTTAATGAACTTTTCGAGCATTGTGGCTGTTATATCAAAGTCTGCGATAACACCGTCTTTCAGCGGACGAACAGCAACGATAGAGCCGGGAGTTCTGCCGAGCATATCCTTAGCCTGCTGACCCACCGCAAGCACCTCGTCATTTCTGACGTCAACTGCAACAACAGAGGGTTCACGCATAACAACGCCCTTGCCCTTTATATAAACAAGAGTGTTGGCAGTACCGAGGTCTATACCTATATCTCTTGCAAACATACACATCTTTCCTTTCCTTCATTTCCATAAGGTTACACTTCTGTTTTTAAATGATTACATATATGTTTTATTATAAACTATATTTCAACAGAGTACAAGTATATACAGCAAAAAATTTCAACTTTTTTATTTTGGTTGGGAAAAAGTTACACTTTTTAAAGTGGAGAGCCTTTTGGAAGTGAGGAGCTTTCGTAAGTGTAAAGTGTTGAGAGTGGAGTTTTTTGTTAGTTCAAAGCACAAAGTCGATAGTTTAAAGTTGAGTGGAATTCAAGCTTTGGACTAATGCCTAAGAAT
>CACWKD010000068.1 GCA_902761345.1 uncultured Ruminococcus sp.
CTGAGCAACAAGTATCTGTCCCTGCTTTTCACCCTCTGCGTCAAGTATTCTTGCACGGCGTTCACGCTCAGCCTTCATCTGCTTCTCCATGGCGTCCTGAATTTCTCTCGGCGGAAGAATGTTTTTAAGCTCCACACGGTTCACCTTAATTCCCCATGCGTCTGTTGCTTCATCAAGTATTGTTCTGATATTGCTGTTGATAACATCTCGTGATGTAAGTGTATGGTCAAGCTCAAGCTCACCTACGATATTACGAAGTGTTGTTGCGGTAAGGTTCTCAATAGCAGAAACGGGACGCTCAACACCATATGTATAAAGCTTAGGGTCTGTTATCTGAAAATATACTACTGTATCGATCTGCATTGTTACGTTATCCTTTGTGATAACCTGCTGCGGCGGGAAATCCACTACCTGCTCTTTGAGCGATACTTTCTTTGCTATTCTGTCAAGAAACGGTACTTTTACATGAAGTCCTGTTCCCCATGTGGTAGTGTATGCACCTAATCTCTCAATAACAAAAGCGTTAGCCTGAGGTACTATCTTTACGTTAGAAACAACAATGATAAGTACAATAAAAACGATAATTCCAATAAATACTCCAAAAGGCATAAAAATTCTCCTCTCTCAATTAAACTGTTACCTTTTTTTACTTCTGTGCAAGAGGTGTAACCATAAGCTTTACACCCGAAATTTCCTGCACAGTAACTTTTTGACCTTCATCAACGATCTCTCCGTTTACAGTCCTTGCAGTCCATGTGTTTCCTGCAAGCTTGACCTGACCTGTTCCGGCTGTGTTGTTGATTTGTTGTACAACTACTGCTGTCTTGCCTATATTTTTGTCTGCGTTTGTAGGTTCGGCTTTTACCTGCTTGATCTTTTTGACAAACGGCTTTGTAATTATCAGCATAAACAGCGATACACCGACAAAAATTGCAAACTGTATGCCAAAATTCGGTACAAAGAAGCTGACGATCGCCGCTGCCAAAGCACCGAATACAAACCAAACGGATACAAGCTGCGTAGTTATACCTTCAAATACTGCCATTACTACCATGACAGCTATCCACATGTACGGTAAATAATCCATATACATTCCTCCTTTGACATCATTTTATCATAATCTTTCTATTTCGTCAATATATAAAAATCTTCAATTCTAAGCTTAAAACTATGTACAAAGAGTATAAAAATGTGTTATAATAATAGATGAAAATCAAATAAAGGCGGTGACATTATGGAACATGAATTTGACGCTATTGACGCAGGTGTTGACCCGGGCGGCTTAAGAAACCGCAGCAACGTTCGCCTGCTTATCTGTTACATTATTGATTGTATCAAAAAACCTATTAAAAAAGATCTTGTTATTACTGCAATGCAAAAATACGGTATTGCAAATTACTTTGAGATAGCAGATGCATTCTTAGATCTCGAAAACAAACAAAATATCCTCCTGACAGACCCCGAAAACGATCTCTATACCGTTTCAAAAAGCGGTAAACTTATCGCCTCGAATTTAAGCGACGAACTCCCTTTATCTATAAAGGAACGCGCAATGTCTGCTGTGACCGAACTTATCATGGAGGAAAAAAACAACACTGAAAATACTGTCGAAATAAAAAAAGTCAGCAACGGTTATGTTGTGGATTGCCACATCACTGATGAGGAAACAGATCTGTTTAGCTTTCAGCTTTATGTTCCCGATTCCAAGCAGGCTCGTATTGTAAAAAGGAATTTCCAGTCAAATGCTGAGATGATATACAAAATGATGATTGCCTCCATTACAAAAAACTCGGATTTTGCTGTGCAAACTCTCGAAGAGATAGCCAATTCAAAAAAACACATTTAAGGCGAGTATTAATGCTGTTCCCGGTATTCCTAACAAGGAAGATACTGTCAGCGACATAATACTTATCGGAACATCAACCCCTGTATAAGGTCTTAGAAAATGTACAAGTACAAGAGACGCTATTCCTATCATAATACTGTACAGACTTTTACGAAGTGGTTTTTTAAAGCCCGCTGCTGCATTTACTATTGAAAAAATAAGCCATGCTATGGCTATAATTAATAACATTTTCGGCATATTCATTTTCCTCTCCCCTTTCAATAATGAATATGCCGATTTCCTTTTTATTATGAGATCTAAGGAGAAAATATATGGAAGAAAAGAACAACTCTATAATCGAACAATTTAACCGAACAGCACTGCTTTACGGAGAAAATGCTGTAAATAAGCTTTCACAGCGCCGTGTGGCAGTTTTTGGAATAGGCGGCGTCGGCGGATATGTATGCGAGGCACTTGCAAGAAGCGGAATAGGCAGTATTGACATCATAGACGATGACAAGGTAGCACCCTCTAACATAAACCGACAGATAATCGCACTTCACAGTACCGTAGGCAGATACAAAACCGATGTTATGCAGGAGCGTATGCTTGACATTAATCCCAATGTCACAATAAATAATCACAAGGTTTTCTTCACAGCCGATACGGCAGATAAATTTAATTTTTCCGATTACGATTATGTTGTTGACGCAATAGACAGCGTATCGGGTAAAATTGCCCTTGCACAGCTTTGTCAAAATTCGGGTACACCTATTATTTCCTCTATGGGAGCAGGCAACAAAATACATGCCGATATGTTTGAAGTATCCGATATTTACAAAACATCAGTTTGTCCCCTTGCCCGTGTAATGAGATCGGAGCTAAAAAAAAGAGGGATTAAAAAGCTTAAAGTCGTTTATTCAAAAGAACCTCCCCGACGTCCCGAAATACAGGTTGCCGCCTCTTACGATACCTTGCCAAACAATAGAAAAAAAAGCGGCAATTATGTAAAACAAGCTCCCGGCAGCAGCGCATTTGTACCCTCGGTTGTCGGGTTAATAATAGCAGGTGAGGTAATAAACGATTTGACAGGAGTGAAATAATATGATCTACTATACAGCAGACCCACATTTCGGTCATCAGGCTGTCATCAGATTTCAAAACCGCCCGTTTGAGAACGTTCAAGCTATGAACGATTGTATGATAGAGAACTGGAACAGCAGAGTAAAGGCTAACGATACTGTTTACATTATCGGAGATATGTTTCACAAATGTGAAGAAACCGAAGCTATACTTAAAAAGCTAAAAGGGAAAAAGGTACTTGTACGTGGTAATCATGACGAAAAATGGCTCAGAGATGAAAATTTGCATCAATACTTTGAAGATATAACAGATTATGCAGAAATTTACGATCTTAACAATCTTATAGTTATGTGTCACTATCCCCTGCTCTCGTGGAAAAAGGACTCTAAGTCATATATGATTTACGGGCATATACATTCCAACACAGATATGGACTTCTGGCCTTTGATAAAGGTACGTGAGAGAATGCTAAACGCAGGTGCGGATATTAACAACTTTATGCCCGTTACACTAAACGAGCTTATCATCAATAACGAGGAGTTTAAGAAAAGAAATTGATTACGGAAAGGATTATATATGTATAAAAAGATTTTTCTGCCCGATGAAGTAAAAAAGGCTCTTGACATTATTCACAAAAACGGTTTCGAGGGATATATTGTAGGAGGCTGCGTTCGTGACAGCCTTATGGGAATAAACCCAAAGGATTACGACATCACTACAAGTGCCCTGCCCGAACAAACTAAACAGATTTTCAAAGAATATCGTGTGATTGAAACAGGCATTAAACACGGTACTGTTACAGTTCTTATTAATAAATATCCTCTCGAAATAACAACCTACCGCATAGACGCAGAATACAAGGACAACCGTCACCCCGATTACGTTACATTTACATTGAGTCTTGAAGAAGATACTGCAAGGCGTGACTTTACAATGAATTCTATCGCATATAATGAAGAAAACGGTATTGTGGATTTTCACGGCGGTGAGAGTGATATTAAAAATAAAATTATCCGTTGTGTGGGCGATCCCGACAAAAGATTTAACGAGGACGCTCTGCGTATTATGAGGGCTATACGCTTTTCGTCTGTATTGGGATTTGAAATAGAGGAGCATACTAAAGAGGCTATTTTCCGCAATAAGGAACTTTTAAGAAACATCTCTGCGGAAAGAATAGCAAGCGAGCTTATCAAGCTTCTCTGCGGCAGCAGCGTATACAGTGTTCTTATGGAATATATAGATGTGCTTGGAGCAGTTATACCCGAACTTCTGCCTATGAAAGGTTTTGAACAGAACAACATACATCACATCTATGACGTATGGGAACACACCGCAAAAGCTGTTGAAAGCATAGAGCCTACCCCTATACTTCGTTTGTCGGCACTGTTCCACGATATAGGCAAGCCCGACACATACATCGAAAAAAACGGTATGGGTCATTTTTACGGTCACGCTAACGTAAGCTGTGAAATAACGAAAAACATACTCGACAGATTAAAGCTTGACAATTACACCAAAGATACAGTTTTACAGATAGTCAAGCTGCACGACTTTCCTATAAAAGACAATAGGTTTGCCGTTAAAAAATTTCTTAACAAGCATTCACCTGAAATGCTGTTTATGGTTCTCAAGATGAAACGTGCAGACGATCTCGCTAAAAATCCCTTTGTTCTCGAAAGACTTTCAACCTTTGACAAAATTGAGCAGATTGGAAACGAAATACTGCAAGAACAAACTTGTTTTTCTCTGAAAGACCTTGCTGTAAAGGGCGGTGACCTTATTGCGATAGGGTTTGAACCGGGAAAAGAAATAGGGATCGTACTGAAAAAGCTGCTTGACGCGGTTATTGCCGAACGTATTCCTAACGAAAAAGAGCAGTTGATAAATTTCGCAAAAGGTTTGAAAAATCATTAATAAGCGATTAGCTCAAATCTCACAGTTTTATATTGCAATTCTGTTTTTTCGGAAACTTTTCTTTGATACCGATATAAATAAATATTCTCAATAAATAAGCAGGAGGTAACTATGTATAAACCAAACGAGCCTAACATAGAAAAACTTCTCGGTGAAGATACTGCCGAGATCATTCAATTAAAAACAAGAATAGCCGAGTTGGAGCAGCAGCTTTCTACACAGACAGAAAATCTTGAAAATGCCAAACATTATTCGAGATTACTCGAATATGAGATCAATGATATTAACAACAAAGCTTTTACAGTTCAGCGAACCAACACCCAGCTTAGAAAGGAGCTGTCGGAAGAAGGAGAAAAAGTTCGTTCACAGATAAAAAGCGACGTTATGTGTCTGTATAGAGATTGGCTTGATTTTGAAAATGCCGATGTAAGCCGAGAAAACTATGAAGCTTTACAGACTGTAATAAAAAAGGTTTTTCTTTCTCTGGAGAAAAACGGTATTGATTTTAATAGTTCCGACGAATAAAACAAAGGCTATTGAGATACTCAACTCTCACCGAGTATCTCGATAGCCTTTTTATATTTCTCGCATCTTCTCAAAGCTTCATCATTCACACAACCTATACGGCTAATATCGCTGTTGTGAACTAAATCCGCAAGCTTTACCTTTCTTGCAATAGGATTATTTTTTATCCTGCGAACATAATCAAAATATGGCTCGTTTTTATCATGCGTCATCAATGCTATTGCGTTAAGTACAGCCTCCGGAAATCCCTCACGTCTGAGATCCTCTAAAGTAATATCCGTATCCTCTACAACATCATGCAAAAGTGCAGTACAAACAGAGTATTCATCGTCCATTTGTTCGGCTAAATGATACGGGTGATAGACATACGGTATACCGCTTTTATCAAGCTGGTTTTTATGAGCATTAAAGGAAATTACCATAGCTTTCTTTGTAAGCTCTGTGTATATCATACAAACTCCCCCTACAATACAATAAGTTCCTTTGGAAGTGAAGCAAAGTTGTCATAACCCTTTGATGTTACCGCTCCCATATCCTCAATTCTTACGCCAAACTTATCGGGAATATATATACCCGGTTCAACAGTTATTATCATACCCTCGCTCAATATAACATCTGTTCGAGTTGACACAAAAGGCTGCTCGTGTATATCAAGCCCTACGCCGTGTCCTGTTGAGTGACCAAAACACTCTCCGTAACCATATTCGGTTATAATATCTCGTGCAACCTTGTCAACATAGCTTGCTTTTACTCCCGTTTTCACAGCCGATACGGCAGCAGTCTGAGCCTTGTAAACTATATTGTATATTTCTCTCTGAAAGTCGCTCACCTGCCCCACAGCTAATGTTCTTGTCATATCGCTGTGATAACCCTCATAAATTGCGCCTATATCAAATGTAACGAAATCTCCGTTTTGAATAGCGTAATCTCCCGGAACTCCGTGAGGCTTTGAGGTGTTCTTTCCTGCAATAGTTATAAGGTCAAACGATACTCCGCTCGCACCCTTTTTTCTCATCAGAAATTCAAGTTCCAACGCAAGGTCACGCTCAACTGCACCTATCTTTACAAAATTGAGCAGCTCTGTAAAAGCTTCCTCGGTAATTTTCTGTGCCTGTTTGATTTTCCTTATTTCTTCACTTGATTTAACTATTCGCAGATTTGTAAGCAGTTTATCAAGAGTATCATTATTCGACAACTCACAGCCACTCTCTGAAAATTCTTTCTTTAATTTCTCAAAACGCCTTACTGTTATACTCTCTGTTTCTGTAATTATTTCTTTAATCTCATGACGTTTCACTATTTCTGTTAATGCTTCATAATACTTACTGTAAACTACTACCTCACAGTTTGTAACGCTATTTTTTACAGCCTCTCCGTAACGAAAATCGACTAAAAAGTATGCCTTATCTCTTGTGACAAAAAGTGTGCCCTCGCTGTTTTTGAAATCTGTCAAATAAAAAATATTTTTCTCATGTGTTATCAAAGCCGCCTCTTTTCCCGATACATCAAGCTTTGACGCAAGTTTTTTTAATCTCAAATGAAACCTGAGCTTTTCCGACAAATCGGTATTCTTCACAGTATAGCCTCCTTTAAAGCATACAGTGCAAGACGATAACTGTATTTTCCGAAACCGCTTATCTGCCCTTTGCACACTGCACCTATCACAGTCTTGTGGCGAAACTCATCTCTTGCATGTACATTTGACATATGCACCTCAATTACAGGCACAGACGGCACACAAGCTATTGCGTCACGGATAGCATAGCTGTAATGTGTGTATGCGCCTGCATTAATAATTATACCGTCATTTTTACCCAAAGAAGAATGTATCTTGCTGATAATTTCTCCCTCGCTGTTTGACTGGAATATCTCTATATCCATATCAAGCTCGTTTGCCCATTTTCTTACATCTTCATTAATACTTTCGGCAGTTTCCTCGCCGTACACATTTTTTTCACGAAGTCCAACCATATTAAGGTTGGGACCCAGTATCATAAGTATATTTTTTCTCACGCTGAACTCCTCTCTATACTTTCCTAAATCAATTGCCTGTTTCAATACTGATCTCGTTAAACTTTCTCAGCAAATCATCAACATTACAGTTTTTCTTCTCATCACCCTTAATGTCAACTATGCATGTGCCCTCGTGCATCATTATCAATCTGCTGCCGTACTCTACCGCAAAACGCAGATTATGAGTTACCATAAGAGTTGTAATATTGCTCTTTTTAACAAACTTATCCGTAAGCTGCATTACAAGCTGTGAGGATTTCGGGTCAAGCGCCGCCGTATGCTCGTCAAGCACCAAAAAATCTATATCAGCCATATTTGCAATAACAAGCGCCAATGCCTGCCTTTGTCCTCCGCTCAGACTACCCACAGGAACATTCATTCTGTTTTCAAGCCCGATACCGCATTCTTCTACAAGAGATTTATAATAATCGATTCTCTTTTTATTAACGCCTCTTGATAATCCAAACGTCTTATTTTTATTATCCGCAAGCGACATATTTTCAAGTATCGTAAGATTAGGGCAAGTACCCATACCCGGCGCCTGAAAAACTCTGCCCATATACTTTGCTCGTTTGTACTCGGAAAGTTTAGT
>CACWKD010000069.1 GCA_902761345.1 uncultured Ruminococcus sp.
GTCCGGTGGACTGTTTGAGAAAGAGGGGCATTTTGCGTGACTATGCCCCTAAATGTAAACTATGAATAGATTTCTTCTCATAATAGGGTAACGAAAAAATGTACAACACTCAACTAAAGAACAGATTTTAATAGCACAACAGGTTAATTTATACAGATAAATTTCTCTCCTTTATCGCTCATAAAAAATTACCCACAAAGAAAAGAATATTTGTAAAATATACACCTTTACTTTAATGAATTATTATGATAGAATATTAGAAGTTTGCATTATGTCATTTATTTGACGAAAAAGGAGAAAGAAAAATGAAAAAGTTATTTGCTGTAATTATCTCAGCGGCTATGATCATGTCACTTGCCGCAGGCTGTAACAAAGCAGACAATACTTCAAGTACCGAGCAGAGCACACCCGTAGAATCTGCCGCTGCAGCTTCTCAGGAAACAACAGCCGCTACATCAGACGAGCCGACACTCGGTAAAACTACATTCACCGTAGGTTTTGACGCAGAATTCCCGCCTTACGGTTATCAGGACGATAACGGCGAATATGTAGGCTTTGATCTGAGCCTTGCAGAAGAAGTTTGCAAGAGAAACGGCTGGGAGCTTGTTAAGAAACCTATCGACTGGGATTCAAAGGATATGGAGCTTGACTCAGAGATCATCGACTGTATCTGGAACGGATTTACGATCAACGGCAGAGAGGACGCTTACACATGGACTACTGCTTATGTTGATAACTCACAGGTATTTGTAGTTGCCGCAGATTCGGGTATCGTTACAAAAGCTGACCTTGAAGGAAAAACAGTTGCAGTACAGGCTGACTCATCTGCACTTGCTGCGCTCACAGACGAAGAGGACAACGATGAAAACCTCGCTCTCGCAGCTACATTTAACGAACTCGTTGAAGTACCCGACTACAACACAGCGTTTATGAACCTCGAATCAGGCGCTGTTGACGCAATTGCTATGGACGTAGGAGTTGCTAAGTATCAGCTTGAATCAAGAGGCGACAGCTATGTTATCCTTGACGAGGTACTCGCTGCAGAAGAATACGGCGTTGGCTTTAAGCTCGGCAACACAGAGCTTCGTGACGCTGTACAGAACACGCTCAACGATATGGCTCAGGACGGTACATTTATGAAAATCGCAACAGACTGGGGTCTTGAAGAAAGCGTTGTACTTGGTAAGTAATTATTGACACTTTGCGGCAGAATCACATTACAGCGGTTCTGCCGTATGTTTTTGAGGGAAAACTTATGACACTGCAAAACATTATTTCACAATTGGGCGAGGGTATGCTTAAAACCATACTGCTTTTTGTAAGCACGCTTGTTATAGCATTGCCGCTCGGTCTTATAGTATCATTCGGAAGAATGTCAAAATGGGCGCCTTTCGGCGGAAATTTCAAGCCGATAAGACTGCTTACTCAGCTTTACATCTCCATTATGAGAGGTACTCCGCTTATGCTGCAAATTATGGTAGTTTATTTCGGACCTTACTATCTGTTCGGAATTAAAATTTCTACTTCTTATCAGATATATGCTGCCATAATCGCTTTTGCAATAAACTATGCCGCATATTTTGCAGAAATTTACAGAGGCGGTATCGAGTCTATTCCTGTGGGACAGTATGAAGCGGCAAAAATTCTCGGTTTCTCAAAATCTCAGACTTTCTTTAGAATTATTCTTCCGCAGGTAATGAAACGCATTCTTCCGTCCATAACCAACGAGGTGATTACTCTTGTAAAGGATACTTCGCTTGCATTTGTAATTGCTTATGCTGAGATGTTTACAATGGCTAAGCGTATTGCCGCTAAAGAAACTTCTATGATACCTTTTGTTGCGGCAGGTATTTTCTACTATATTTTCAATCTTATCGTTGCGCTTGTAATGAACAGGATAGAAAAGAAAATGTCTTATTACAGATAAGGGGGCGGTACGGTATGAAAATGCTCGAAGCAAAAAACTTGAAAAAATCATTTGGCGACAATGAGGTACTGAAAAACATTTCGTTCGACGTAGAAAAGGGCGATGTTCTCGCAATCATCGGGCCGTCGGGTTCGGGAAAAAGTACGCTGCTCAGAAGTATTACTCAGCTTGAAACGGTTGACAGCGGAAAAATTACAATTTGCGGCGACACACTCTGCAAAAACAACGATAACGGTCTTGCCGTGTATTCAGGCAAAAAAGAAAGGGCGGCTATATCAAGACATTTAGGTCTTGTTTTCCAGAATTTCAACCTGTTTCCGCACTTCTCCGTAATGCGTAATATTACGGAAGCACAAAGGAAAGTTATCGGAAAAAGCAAGGAAGACGCAGAAAGTACGGCAAGAGAACTTCTGAAAAAAATGGGACTTGAAGGAAAAGAAAACGCTTACCCGTGCGAGCTTTCGGGCGGACAACAGCAGAGAGTTTCCATAGCGAGAGCGTTGGCGCTTAACCCGGATATACTTCTCTTTGACGAGCCTACATCTGCGCTTGACCCTGAGCTTACGCAGGAGATACTAAAAGTAATGCGTGCCCTTGCGGCAGAAAAAATGACAATGGTAGTAGTAACTCACGAAATGCTCTTTGCAAAAAGTGTTGCGGACAAGGTGATCTTTATGGATAACGGCTACATTATCGAAAACGGGACTCCCGACGAGGTGTTCAACAAATCCACCAACGAGAGAACAAAGGCATTTTTGAGTAAATATTGATAGTTAGAAGTTGTTAGTTTATAGTTCAAAGTTCAAAGCCGGAGATTTTCCGATATTATTCATTATTCATCATTCATTAATTCCGCTCAAAGCGTAAAGCCAATATTAAACAGCTTTATACTTTGAGCGAAATTTTTAAAACTAAAATCTTTGTGCTTATGACTAATCACTCCATTCCTAACTCATCATTCAGATTGTGCAAAACGGTATTTTTACATAAAACTAATACTATGCTTTATCCGAATTAATAAACTCCCTCAGTCAGCTACGCTGACAGCTCCCTCAGCGAGGAAGCCTTTTTTTGCCGCCCTATTTGATGGAGTATTATTAATCTTAATATTTCATATGTTTATTATTTTTTGCAAAGACTGAAAAACTAACACCCTACAAATCCAAAGCCGGAGGCTTTCCGATATTATTCACTATTCATTATTCAATCTTCATTATTCATTAATTCCATTCCTAACTCAAAAAAACTCCACACTCCACTCTCCAAACTCCAAACTTGAAAAAGCTCCAAACTCAAAAAAGCTCCCTCTTGCATTTTCTGTTTCTTGGTGATATAATGTAAGAAAGAGATTTGAATTATTTCTTTAAAGCGTTAAAGTTAGGAAGTGTTGATATGAGCGAAAATGCAAAATCTCCAAATCTGCAAAAAGACAAAATCCCTCTGCCCGACTATACAAAGGGAGAGGAAATATTCAATATGGTCACACACATTGTAGGCGGTGCGTTTGCAATTGCTGTTGCGGTGTTATGTATAGTTTTTGCGGCTATAAAGGGTAACACATACGGTGTAATAAGCGGTGCAATATTCGGTGCAATGATGATAATACTTTACAGTATGTCAAGCATTTACCACGGACTAAGCCCTAAACTAAAAGCTAAAAAAGTGTTTCGTGTGCTTGACCACTGCACTATATTTTTTCTTATCGCAGGAACATACACCCCGTTTGCACTATGCACTCTCAGAGAATATAACACAGCGTTAGGCTGGGTATATTTTGGAGTTGTATGGGGACTTGCGGCAATCGGAATTACTTTTACTGCAATAAATCTTGAAAAATACAAGGTATTCTCTATGGTACTTTACCTTGCAATAGGCTGGATAATAGCACCCGTTCTGCCTATTCTTGTACGTTCAATCGGTAAAGGCGGAGTTGTATTTTTAGTATTGGGCGGTATCAGTTATACCATAGGCGCTGTGCTGTACGGAGTTGGCAAAAAGAAACGCTATATGCACTCTGTATTTCACATATTTATAGTAATAGGCAGCCTGCTGCATTTCTTCTGTATATTCTTTTATGTTATCTAAAAACAAGTGTATGTCCGCTGAGGATATACACGAGTATGTAAGAAAACATTTGACATTCTTACAAATTTGATGTAGTATAATATTAAATAAGAGCTCTGCACAGCAAGCAGTTGCTCCAAGATTTAGATGTTAAGAAACACCGTCAATTGGGCAGATTTGACGGTGTTTCTTATTTTTATGTAAAAATAAATTATCATTCCATATATATTTTCTTTACCAACCGCCGTTATATCCTAACTGAATTCGAGGGTTGACCGCACGCATATAATTCATAACATTATTAAGTTCTTCATTTCCCACACCGTTATGGGGCAGCGTACAAAGGTCTATTTTTCTGCCGTTAGTAAGTTCTGCACGAAGTATCCTTTTATCTTCTATACCGTTATATGTATGTATATACTGATAAACTCTGCGTATCTCGCTGTACGGCACTACCGCACCCGTACCCCTGCCTATAATAAAACTGTCGCCCAATATCACTCTGTCACTAAACGCTCTGCCTGCATTCTCAAAGTCATAGAGAAGTTCGTTTTCCCGATGTCTTATTCGGATATTCCTCATTGACATTCTAAAGTTACTTGAACGAGATGTACCCATAATGACAAACAACATTCCAACGATCAGCATAATCACAAGCACAGTAGTACCGACTTCATCTATATGATTATAGCTAACCTTTTGGTAAATTATAGTACCTGCTCCTATTGCTCCGCACAACGCTCCAAGCCAATACATAGCAGGCATAGGCTTTGCGTATCGCATAAAGTTTATATAGGTTGAATTATTATACATTATATCACCTTAAACACAATTATTTTTACAGCTTGCAAATTTGACTCAAAATAGAGATAAGGGGCATTGATTGTCACGCAAAATGCCCCTTAGAGCCTCATAACTTAATTTGGGGGCTTAAATTGAGGACGGTGATCATTCAATAGGCAAAACCGCCTGATTGATAGAACACCTGAGAATATACAAGGCATCTTTGGCGGTAACTTTGCCGTCAAGGTCTACATCTGCGGCTTTAAGCTGATCGTCTGAAAGCTCTGCAAGCTTTATAGAATATCTTTGTACCATTAAAGCGTCCTTTGCGGTGATCTTGCCGTCAACGTTTACATCACCGTAAATATCAACATAGTCATCTGTCATTTCCGGCATATGAGATTCATAGTGTATTACAGCGTTTTTCAAGCATTCATTGTTGTTTTCAATGTAAGTTATAGCCCACTTGGACTCATCACCTGTATAGTAAACATCAGATAAGCCGGTGCAGTTCTCAAATGCACTGTCATTAATATTGCTAATACCTTTCGGTATTTCTATTGCTTTAAGATTTTCGCAATTATAAAAACATCTTATTCCTATCGTTGATACTTTTTCGGGCAATACTATTGTTTTAAGATTCTTACACCCTGAAAAAGCATCACTACTTAACATTATTACACCCGAACCGATATTAACTTGTTTTAGCTTGATACAGTCTTTGAAAGCACTGCTTTTTATGAACTCCACACTATCGGGAATATCTATTTTTGTCAAGCTGTTACATCCGCTGAACGCACTCTCTTCAACAGTAGTTACCGCATCAGGGAGCGTTACACCTTTAAGCTTTTCACATCCTTCGAAAAGACTTTTATCAATTGTTGTAATACCGTTCGGAATAGTTATCTCGCCCGAAAGAGATTTACAGTCTTTAAATGCTTGTTCGCCTATGGCTGTTACTTTATCGGGGATCGCTATTTCTTTAAGACTATCGCAGTATGCAAAAGCGTATTTTCCTATACTTGTGACATTTTTAGGAATTGTAACTTTCTCAAGACTTTTGCACAGTTCAAGCATACCCTGTGAAATACTTGTTATACTATCGGGAATAATGATCTCTGTAAGACTTTCACAGCCGTAAAATGCATAATCATTAAGTTCGGCAATGCTTTTCGGAATTGTTACTCCGTTCAGTGCGGAACATTGATAAAACGCATACATTCCTATTGTTTTTAGCCCTTCCGACATATTTACGGTTACAAGACCCGAACAATTATAGAACGCTCCCCAATCAATTAGCTCAACGCTTGACGGAAGCGTAATACTTTGCATATTCACACAGCCGTAAAAAGCTGAGTTGCCTATACTTGTAACGCCCTTCTCAACATATACGGCTTTAATAAGTTCGTTTTTGAAAAAAGGCGTATTGTTGTACTCGGTACTCATAGCACCTGTTCCGTTAATATACAAAGTTCCGCTTTCGTGCAGCTCGTAATACACATTATCTCCGCACTTACCGCTGTCAACGACGGGCGTATTGTCACCGCTTTTAACATATATATGGTTTACGGTAATATTATCGCTGTACTCATAGTTTTCTGCGTATTCAAACGCATTGACCGACATCGACCCGATACTTGTTATAAGCGTTGCCGCAGTAAGCAAAGAGAAAAATTTTTTAGATTTTTTCATAACAGTATATTCCCCCTCATTATGTTTTATAATATATAAATTTTATCATATATCGTTATATTTTTCAACTGTTTCATACAAAAAAGACAGCCGTTATATTGGCTGTCGGCATAGTAAATTATTTAAATTTTCACTATTCACTCTTCATTTAACCCTCGAAAATCGTGAAAGGGTGTTTCCGTTTAGTGGCAATCTTTATTAGCAACGATTAGACTTTTTCTTGATCTGCTCAAAGGATTTATCTAAACGCACAACAGGAGAGTAATTCTACTATAATAATTACTTAAGACTTTCACTTTTATGACTTCCGTAAGAACTTCTACTGTCAAACAATAACTCTATAAAAGACTTATAATATGTGATAAACTCTCCCCTCTCGATCATTTCTGTAATTTCCTGTTTGGTTGCCCATTTCACGGCTTTTACCTCGTCCTCCTGTAATTTCAACTCATCAAGATTAATCTCTTTTTCATATATATATACATCGCAAAAGCCGTTATCAAAATTTACAGTCAATCGTGGTCTGATATTTGTAAATTCAATATCTATTCCAAGCTCCTCAAAAAGTTCTCTGTGTACGGCGTCGCAAGATGTTTCACCCGATATGACCGACCCTGCGGCTGTAATATCCCACATATTCGCCCAATCGTCTTTAAACGGCTGTCGCTGCTGTATCAGCATTTCACCTTTTGAATTGAAAATACACACCTGTACCGCCAAATGATACTCACCTTTTTCCAATGGAATATCACGATTAATCTTTACAGCGGTTTTATTTCTGTTTATGTCATATATATCCCATAACTCCATAAATACATTCTCCTATCAAAAAATATGCCCCGACATTTTTATATGCCGAGGCTTTTCTGTAAATATAGTATAAAAAAGAAACAAAGTAATTTCGCTGTTTTCGGTTCTTTCTGACCGATAGTTTTCTTTTTAATGAATAATGAATAATACAGAAACACCCCAACGAGCTTTATTATAAATTATTCATTATTCACTATTCATTATTCACTGAGCTCCCGAACGAAGTGAGGGGGCGTTTCTGGTGCGGGTGACAGGACTTGAACCTGCACGGTTTTGCCACAAGAACCTAAATCTTGCGTGTCTGCCAATTCCACCACACCCGCATTTTCTGATTAATATTTTACTATAATTTTGTCAATTTGTCAACAGGCAATTGCATAGTAAAAAAATCAGTAACAATATTTTTCCGATTATGAATAATTATCACTGTTTTGAGCAAAATAATTATGTAATGGTAAATTTTATAAATAATTTCAGTTGTTTT
>CACWKD010000070.1:0-966 GCA_902761345.1 uncultured Ruminococcus sp.
CCAAATCTTAACCCTGTAAAGCAGGAGATAGCTGCGATCACTAACAGAGATAAGCTCACAGGCAGCCTTGCAGACGCAGTAAAGGGCGCAGATATGTTCCTTGGAGTATCCGCTCCAAACGTACTTTCAGAGGAAATGGTAAAGAGTATGAACAAGGACGCTATCGTGTTCGCAATGTCCAATCCTACACCCGAGATAATGCCCGATAAGGCAATTGCGGCAGGAGCGGCAGTAGTTGGAACAGGACGCTCGGACTTCCCGAACCAGATCAACAACGTACTTGCATTCCCCGGAATTTTCAGAGGCGCTCTTGACTGTCGAGCAAGCCAGATCAACGAGGAAATGAAGCTTGCGGCGTCTTATGCTATTGCAGGGCTTGTGTCTGATGAGGAGCTTACACCCGAGTACATTCTCCCTGCGGCGTTTGACGAGAGAATAGCAGATACAGTAGCAAAGGCTGTAATAAAGGCTGCAAAAGAGAGCGGCGTTGCAAGAATATAAGAGGTGTTTTGATTGAAAAGTTACAGCTATACTCCGAGAGGGGTATGTTCAAAGAATATCAGTTTTGACATAGAGGACGGCAAACTCCATAATGTAAAGTTCTTGGGCGGTTGTCCGGGTAACCTTTTGGCTATCGGCAAGCTTTTAGAGGGAGCAGACGCAGAAAAGGCAGCCGAGCTTTTAAAGGGCAACGACTGCGGCGGCAAAGGTACATCGTGTGCGGATCAGCTTTCAAAGGCGATAATCAAAGCGTTGTCGGAGGCTTCGTAATTAGGAATGCAGGCTGTGCATAGACTAATAAGCATATGAAATATTAAGATTAATAATCACTGTCCACAACTTAAGAGTAGAGTGAATGTATGCAGAGTTCGGGGCGTAAGCCCCGATAGGTGGCGGGCGAAGCCCGCCACCCTTTAGCCCCCGGTTAGTTGGCTGCAGGAAGAACAAATTAAATATGCGGCAATA
>CACWKD010000070.1:989-8492 GCA_902761345.1 uncultured Ruminococcus sp.
AGGGAAAGGGGGTTGGGGGTATGGGTGACGTCAATAAATGTTAAATAAAACCAACATCTTGGGTCGACAGGAATAAATCCTTAAGTTGTAGATAGTGGATTAATAATACTCCCTCCGTCACTTCGCTTCGCTCAGTGCCACCTCCCTCAAAGAGGGCGGCAAAAAAAGGCTCCCTCGCTGAGGGAGCTGTCAGCGTAGCTGACTGAGGGAGTTTTATCAATTCAGATAAAAATAGTATTAATATTTTGTAAAAATGCCTTTTTGCACGGTCTGAATTCCTAACTCAAAACACCCCCTGTCATAATTCTCCTGTTTTACGCATATATGTGTAAAAAGGAGTGATCGCAGTTGGCAGAATTTAAAGGGAACGAAATCAGAAAGAGCGAGGGAGTTATTGCGGCAAGGAGTATAATTTTAGGAGCGGCGGCAGGAATAACGATTTGTGCGATATTATTGTGTGCTTTGTCTGCGCTTATTGTCAAAATCGGTACACTCCCTGCGGACATTCTCCCGATCTTGACGATAACGGTAGGTGCGTTGGGAGCGTTTTTCGGGGGATATTTCTCAGTATCAATGTACCGCAGGAGAGGTCTTATAACAGGACTTGCCACAGGCGCTCTGATGTTTGCGGCAATATTTATTACAAGCGTAATTTCGGGAACACCGGACGACGCTGTGGGTTCTCTTATTAAGTGCGGAGTATTTATGCTGTTGGGCAGTATAGGCGGCGTAGTGCGTGTCAATAAGCGTCAAAAGGTAAAGCGCGCGCACGGGTGATCAGGGTTTTTTCTTATCGCTGATTTTAAGTAAAACAAACCCCGTAAGTCCCACGACAATGAGCAGTATACCCATAAGGATCGTACTTTTGTTTTGCTGTACCCCGACAGTATAGAAATTTCCGATAGTGTAAAGTGTTTGCATAACGGTATGTCCTTTCTTTTCCTTTTTGCAGCCCTTACAGGCTCTTATACTATTATGCAATAATAAAGCGAAAAAATCCCCCGATTTTAGTCGGGGGCGGTTTTTTGTTTGAACGAGGAGTTAGGAGATAGGAATGGAGTTGTTAGTTCAAAGTTTTTAGTTTGAAGTACAAAGAATAATCTGTATAACAACTAACATCATATAAATTCAAAGCCTCAGGCTTTCCGATATTATTCATTATTCAATATTCATTCTTCATTATTCATTAATTTTGTTCAAAAAACATTTGTATAACAACTAACAACTAACAACAAAAACTCCACACTTACAAAAGCTCCGCACTCACAAAAGCGTAACCTTTCTTCCCTCGGAGGAGATGATACCGTCGTTGTTCATACGTCTTATTTCACGCATTAAAGCGCTTCTGTCCGCGCCGAGGTAGCTTGCAAGCCTGTCAAACGTAATGGGAATAACAACCTCGTTTTTGTCGGGCACGCTTTGATGAAGATACTCAAAGTATGCAAGAAGTTTTTCTCTCAGGGATTTTTTGCTGAGAATACTTACGTGAAGCGACAAATATTGTGCCCTCTGCGATGTGAACAACAGCATTTTCTTGATAAGCTCGTTGTGGTTCTCACATTTGTGATGACAGTTGTGCATAACATTCTCGAAATTTACAAAAAGCACCTTGCAGTCAGTTTCCGCAATGACGATGTACTCCATAGACGCAAGCGGCATAATGATATATTCTCCGAAGCTGTCGCCGACTGTGAGAAAGTCCGAGATGTTTTCTCGCCCGTCCTCATCAATAGTCATAATGGACGCGCTGCCTTCAAGCAAAAGCCCGATAAGCCCCGAATGCGTGCTGAGCGAAAGTATAATGTCGCCTTTGACAAATTCTGCATATTTTTTAGATTCGCAGTCTGTAATGGTTTTGATTCGTTCCTGTTTTTCAATACTCTTAATTTCCATAATTTTTTTACATATCCTTCAAGTTATGCTAAATTAACTTTAAATTTTTTATATAAAATCATTTGACTTTGTTGCGGTTGCAACAGTTTTTTGACGAGAAATGTGATAAAATAACGTTAATATGATGATACTGTATAATAAAGAATTGTGTCTGAAAAGTGTGTTATGAAAAAAATCTGAATATAATTACACCTATTAGTATATTATAACTCATTTTTTTTTTTTTTTTAACGGTTATTTTAAAAAAACTGAATATATTGTATGAATTTATAGTGCGTTAATGCGCTGTATCGAATAGAAAGTTCAGACCAGTATTATTTGTCCGTTTTATATTTAAAGGAGGTTACTATGCAAAGATTAAGTGAAGCCGCTGTAAAGCAGATCAATGAGATCTGTGACAGACACGCAAACGACAAAACACCGCTGATGATGATTCTCAGTGACATTCAGAAGGAGTACGGTTACGTACCCGTAGACGTTCAGGAGATCGTATCGGAGAAAACAGGTATCAGTGTTGCAGAGATCTACGGAGTTGTAACATTCTACTCGTTCTTCTCGCTCAAACCAAAGGGAAAGTACATTATCGGCTGCTGCCTCGGTACTGCTTGTTACGTAAAGGGAGCACAGCAGATCATAGATAAGTTCTCGGAGATACTTGGTATCGCTCCGGGCGAAACAACAGAGGACGGCCTGTTTACAATAGATGCACTTCGCTGCATCGGTGCCTGCGGTATTGCTCCGGCAGTTACCATAAACGGCACAGTATATCCAAAAATGGAAGTAAGTCAGGTTCCTAAGGTTATAGAAGAGTACCGCAGTAAGGAGGCTTAATCAATGAAAATAACTACAAGTGAACAGCTCGATCAGGTTACACATAACTGTACCGAGTGTTTTAAGAATAAATTAGACGGTTCGGACGGCAAGCGTGCAGTAGTTCTCTGCGGCGGTACAGGCTGTCTTTCATCAAATTCAGACGCTATCACAGCTAAGTTTAAAGAGCTTGTGGAGCAGAACGGTCTTGCTGATAAGGTTACCGTTAATCAGGTAGGCTGCTTTGGTTTCTGCTCGCAGGGTCCTTTTGTAAAGATATTCCCCGAGGACACTCTTTACCGTCTTGTAAAGGTTGATGACGTTGAGGAAATCGTAAAGACAGATCTCGTTGAGCATAATGTAGTAGAAAGACTTCTCTATGTTGATCCGGCAACAAAAGAAAAGGTTGAAAAGCAGGACGACATTAACTTCTACAAGAAACAGAAGAGAGTTGCATTACACGGCTGCGGACTTATCAACGCAGAAGATATTAACGAAGCTATGGGTTACGGCGCATTCAAGGGTATCCAGAGAGCGCTTACAATGAGCCCGAAGGAAGTAATCGACGAGGTTCTTGCATCAGGACTCAGAGGACGCGGCGGCGCAGGTTTCCCGACAGGCAGAAAGTGGTCATTTGCTTACGCTAACGAAGCAGATCAGAAGTACGTTGTCTGTAACGGTGACGAGGGTGACCCGGGCGCATTTATGGATCGTTCCATACTTGAGGGCAACCCGTTTGCAGTAATCGAGGGTATGATGATAGCAGGTTACGCAATCGGCGCATCTGAGGGTTACTTCTATGTTCGCGCAGAGTATCCTATCGCTGTAAACCGTTTGCAGAAAGCTATTGATCAGATGACAGAGATCGGTATTCTCGGCGACAACATTCTCGGAACAGATTTCTCTTTCCGTGCAAATATAAGACTTGGCGCAGGCGCATTCGTATGCGGTGAGGAAACAGCGCTTCTTAACTCAATCGAGGGTAAGCGTGGTATGCCTCGTCCAAGACCGCCGTTCCCGGCAGTTAAGGGTTTGTGGGGCAAGCCGACAGTAGTTAATAACGTAGAAACACTTGCATGCGTACCGTATATTCTCCGTGAGGGAGCAGAGGACTTTGCTTCAACAGGTACGGAGAGATCGAAGGGTACAAAGGTATTTGCTCTCGGCGGTAAAGTAAACAACGTAGGACTTGTTGAAGTTCCTATGGGTACAACTCTTCGCGAGCTTATTTACGATATAGGCGGCGGTATCCCCGGCGGCAAGAAGTTTAAGGCTATCCAGACAGGCGGACCTTCGGGCGGATGTCTTACAGAGGAATATCTGGACGAGCCTATTGATTTCGATAACCTCGTAGCTAAGGGTTCAATGATGGGCTCAGGCGGAGCTATCGTAATGGACGAGGACAACTGTATGGTAAATATCGCTAAGTTCTATATGGAATTTATCTGCGATGAGTCATGCGGTAAGTGTTCGCCGTGCCGTATCGGTACAAAGCGTATGCTTGAAATACTTACAAAGATAACAGACGGCAAGGGTACTATGGAGGATCTTGACGAGCTTGAGCAGCTTTCAGAGGCTGTAAAGAGCAACTCCCTGTGCGCATTGGGACAGACAGCGTCTAACCCGATAGTATCTACAATAACACACTTCAAGGACGAGTATATTGCGCATATCGTTGAGAAGCGCTGCCCTGCAGGTATTTGTAAGAACCTTATGAAGTACGAGATAGTAAAAGACAGCTGCTTCGGCTGCGGACTTTGTAAGCGTCAGTGTCCGGTTGACGCTATCAGCGTAACGGATTATACCGCTCCGGGTAAGAAGAAGCCTGCTCTGCAGATAGATGCCGACAAGTGTATCAAGTGCGGTATGTGTATGGCTTCCTGTAAGTTTAAGGCTATTGTTAAGAAATGATCGGGAGGGATATAGATGTCACTTATTAATATAAAAATTGAGGGAATACCTTATCAGGTAGAGTCAGGTATAACAATACTTGAAGCTGCAAGACAGTGCGGCTATGATATTCCGTCATTGTGTACTTTTAATCACGGACAGTGTTCACAGGGTTCTTGCCGTGTATGTCTTGTTGAGGCAACGGGCGCAAGAGGTTTGGTTGCGTCTTGCGTATATCCGGTAGCAGAGGGCATGGAGATCCGCATTTCTTCTCCAAAGGCTGTTAAGGCAAGAAGAACCTCCGTAGAACTTATTCTCTCCAACCACAACAAGAATTGTCAGCAGTGCGCTAAGAACGGCAACTGCGAACTTCTCCACGTTGCAAAGCTCACAGGAGCAAGAGAGAATGCATTTACAGGTACAAAAACACCTACAACATACGATGAGGTTACTCCGTCAATTATAAGAGATACATCTAAGTGTATTCTCTGCGGCAGATGTGTTGCAAGATGTCAGGAAGCTCACGGCAACGGTATTCTCGGATTTGAGAACCGTGGTTTCTCAACAATAGTAGGCCCTGCAGGCAACCGTTCATTTGCTGATTCTCCGTGTCTGCTCTGCGGTCAGTGCGTAAGCGTATGTCCGACAGGCGCTTTGATGGAGAAGTCGGAGATCACAAAGATCGACGAAGCTATGGCTGCAGGAAAGCATGTAATCGTTCAGACAGCTCCGGCTGTAAGAGCGTCTTTGGGCGAGGAGTTCGGTATGAAAGTCGGTACTCCCGTAACAGGTAAAATGGTAGCTGCTTTGAAGCGTCTTGGATTTGATAAGGTTTACGATACAAACTTCGGCGCAGACCTTACAATTATGGAAGAGGCTAACGAGTTGCTTGCAAGAATAAAGAACGGCGGTACACTCCCGATGATCACATCTTGTTCTCCGGGCTGGGTAAATTATGCAGAGTATTATTACGGCGATTGTGTAGATCATCTGTCCTCTTGTAAGTCACCTCACGAGATGGAGGGCGCAATACTCAAGTCTTACTATGCTGAGAAGAACGGCATTGATCCTAAGGATATCTTTGTAGTATCTATTATGCCCTGTACTGCTAAGAAATATGAGAAGGAGCGTCCTGCTCTTACTACAAACGGCTTGAAAGATGTTGACGTAGTTCTTACAACAAGAGAGCTCGGAAACCTCATTAAGCGTTCGGGTATCAACTTTGCTAAGCTCCCCGATGAGGAGTTTGATCAGGATCTCGTTGGCACATACACAGGTGCAGGCGTTATCTTTGGTGTAACAGGCGGTGTTATGGAGGCTGCACTCAGAACAGCATACTTTGCTCTTGAGGGCAAGGAGTACGGTCCTGTAAACTTCACAGAGGTTCGTGGCTTTGACGGAATTAAGGAAGCTACATTTGTACTCGCAGGCAAGGAGATCAAGATCGCAGTTGCTCACGGTATGAAGAACGCTAAGCCGATTATGGACGATATTCGCGCAGGCAAGTCACCGTACACATTTATCGAGATCATGTGCTGCCCGGGCGGCTGTATCAACGGCGGCGGTCAGTCCTATGTACGTCCCGCGCTTCTCCCGAACGAGGAGCTTGATATTCTGGATACTTATATGGCTAAGCGCGCAGCAGCTTTGTATTCAGAGGACGAAAGACAGACACTCCGTCAGTCACATAACAATCCGCAGATCCAGCAGCTTTACGCAGAGTATCTCGGCGAGCCTAACTCACATAAGGCACACGAATTACTCCACACAACTTATGTTAAAGACAGAGTTAGATTTAAGTAATAGATAACTTCCTTAATAAAATAGAATAGGCAAAAGCGGCAGTCATTATGGCTGTCGTTTTTGTTTTTTGTTAGTAAGGAATTGAATTAATGAATAATATCGGAATGCCTTATGGCTTTGGATTTATATGTTGTAATATGTTTGATTTAAGTCTTAATATAAATATTTCTTTGAGCTAACATTTTTGAGAAAAAAATTTTAAAAAAGTTGCATATTCATACGCAACTTTTACTTTACTTTGGGGGAATAGTGAACGAGCCTTTAAGAGTTTGTAGTGTTGAGAGTGGAGTTTGTTAAAGTGTAGAGTGTGTTAAAGTGTGGAGTTTGGAGAGTGGAGTTTGGAGTTGAGTTGTTAGTTCAAAGTTCAAAGACCTGAGTTTATAAATCCAAAACCGAAGGTTTTCCGATATTATTCATTATTCACTATTCAATCTTCATTATTCATTACTACCGTGTGGAGTTTGGAGTTGCTTGTTAATCAAAAGATCAAAGCTAAAATTTCTTTGACTATATTATTCACTATGTTTGATTTACAGGAGGAAAAAATTATGGCAAGACCAAAGAAAACAGGACTGGATTACTTTCCGTTAGACGTAGATTTTTTCACAAACAAAAAAATAAAGATCCTGCGTGCAAAGTACGGTATAGACGGAATAGCGGTGTTTATGTTTTTGTTGTGTGAGATCTATAAAAACGGCTACTTTATAATCTGGGACGATGATTACAAAGCCGTACTTGCAGATGAACTCCACTTGACAGAGGAATTTGTGGAGCAGGTGATTTTACTTTTGGTTGACAAGTCTGTTATGACTATTGTAAATACCGGCACAGACACATATTTGACATCGGTCGGAGTGCAGAAAAGATACCAGCTTGCAGTAAAACAGCGTGCCACAAGAAGAAAGAACGAGATAACAGTTGACGGCAGAATTTGGCTTTTAAGTCCCGAGGAAACAGAAGTTTTCATTTGTCCTGCGACAAACGGCAATTTGTCTTGTGAAAAATCCCTAAATGAAAGTAAAGTAAATGAAAGTAAAGTAAATGAAAGTAAAGTAAATGAAAGTAAAGTAAATGAAAGTAAAGTAAATGAAAGTAAAGTAAATGAAA
>CACWKD010000071.1 GCA_902761345.1 uncultured Ruminococcus sp.
CCCGAAAGACCCGACGGAAGTTCCGACACAAACACTCCTCCCGAACGACCTGACGGAAGTCCCGACACAAACACTCCTCCCGAAAGACCCGATGGAAGTTCCGACACTAACACTCCTCCGGAAAGACCCGATGGAAGTTCCGACACTAACACTCCTCCCGAAAGACCCGACGGAAGTTCCGACACAAACACTCCTCCCGAACGACCTGACGGAAGTTCCGACACAAACACTCCTCCCGAACGACCTGACGGAAGTTCCGACACAAACACTCCTCCCGAAAGACCTGATGACAACTCTGATACAGATACACCACCGGAAAGACCCGATGACAACTCTGATACAGATACACCTCCGGAAAGACCCGATGATAACTTCGATACAGACAAATCTTCGGACAGCGATAAAGAAAAGCCAACTCAGCACAAGAGAAAGCGTGGCGACATAAACCGTGATGAGAAAATATCCGCTGCCGACAGTATGGTAATACAGCGTTCTGTTATCGGCTTACACAAGCTTGACGATACTCAGACACTTCTTGCAGATGTAACAGGTGACGGTAAAGTAACAAATGCCGACGCTTTAACTATACTGCGTTACGCAATCGGTGTTTCCACAAAAAGCAATATTGGTGAAGAAATAGAAACAGAAGAATAATTAATCTAAAAAAACTTCCTGCATTTCGTAATGATTTGCAGGAAGTTTTATGTTTAAATTATTTTCCTAAAATTATTCCCAAAGAAATATCGTCCCCGCTGCCTTTCAGCGACATTTTAGGAAGATACTCCAGCAGTTCAACTATTGCGCCCATTTCGCTGTAATCGTCAAACGACTTCATTACCATTGAATAAAAATCATGCAGCTTGTTGTGGTTTTCAAAGCAGTTGTCAACTCCGTCGCTTGCTATAAACAATGCCTTTGGCAAAGTCGTACTGAAATGGTGACGCATATTGTATATCGCCGTTCTGTCGCATATTGACGTAGTATAATTAAACACACAGTTATTGTCGTGCGGAATTGGGTGTTCAAAATTACCGTCATGGTCAACAGATACGCACTCTCCGTCACCTATGTGTATGCCAAACCAAAAATCGTCTGTAACTACATTTACAAGCATTGTTGTGCCGTAAGCACACTCTATTTTCTCACCTATCGCATATCTGAACCTCATTCTCGGATTTACCTGTTCAAGCTCCTCGTCTGTAAAAGGTTCGTCTGCATAGTCGTTCTCTACAAGGTCATTCCATTCGGAAATGATACTCTTTTCAAGCTGTAAAAGCATTTCGTTTACTTTTATCTCATCGTTTGCATAATAGGTCAGCATAGGAATAATATTTTCATCATTCATACATTTGCGTACAGCTTTTACCGCAAACTCACTGCCCCTGTCCGAGCGAAAGTAATCCTCTCCGCCGTGTCCGTCACATACTGCCGTTAATATATAGTCATCTCTGTTCAGGCTGACTGATGCGTCCTGACACGGACGTCTTGCTTTTTTGTGGCTTGCCCCTATAACAGTAAAATTATATGCTTTATACTTCATAATAACTACCCCTTATCACCACAGTACATCGTCATCGTCAAAATCTCCGCTGTTATATGCTATCTGAACCTGTTCTATAAAATCGTCCTGCTTCGATACAGGCTTATCCGCTCCGTTTTTTCCGACAGCCGAACTCTTAGAACCTATCTGAGATGACGTAACCGATACAAATCTTACCATTTTCTTTAACGCCTCGGGACTGTGTACGGTTAGCACACCCTCGGGATTTCCCGTAAAGCTTGAAAGGACTTCACGGTTAGCGTCATCACCTATCGCCACGGCTACCTTGATAGCTTTTTTAAACCAGTTGTTTGTCCAGAGTTCGTCAAGCTGCTCCATAAAATCATCTGTCGGCTCACCGTCGGACAACAGAAAAACAGCAGGAGCAAATGACCCTGTTATCTCACTCATAAATGCATTTCTCGACAGCTTTTCATTGAGCATTCTGCAAGCCTCACCCAGATCCGTAAGCCCTGCCGCATTAAGGTAGTTCCAGTTAAAATCCTCCGCAGGTACAGGTTTAGGCGTAAGCCACCTCGCGCCGCTTGAAAATTCGAGTACGGCAATTTTTATCTGTGCGTCGGCATTATTGCTTGAAATATCCCTTATTTCGGGAATAACGTCCTCTATCGCCTGATTTAGCGTACCGATTTTAGAACCCTCCATACTGCCCGATGTATCCACCACAAAAAACAGCACCATAGTTCTCCTTGCTACCTCTACCACATCATCATATATATTAGGCATTATTATCCTCCCTTTTTGCACACAAGAACACATTCCGGCAAAAATTCATCGCCGAATAGTTTTTGCTCTGTGACAATGAATCCGTTTTTTTCAACAAACTCTCTGTACTGTACAGACGTCCATTTTGAAAACGTCTTAAAACCCATACTTTTCATAAGCGTGATCTTAATAACTCTCTTTGCGCTGTCTGCACCGTCATACACAAATGTGGGCGCTATAAGCAAACCGTCTTTTTTCATTACACGATTTATCTCGGTAAGCGCCTTTTGCGGCTCGGGTATAATGTGCAGCGCATTTGCTATTACAACAATATCAAAACTGTTATCATCGTAAGGCAGGTCAAATGCGTTTGCAACTGTAAATTTTACATTTTCCGCAAGGCACTCTTTCCCTGCATATTCGATCATCTTTTCCGAAAAATCTGTTGCTTCCCAAAACTTAACGCTGCCGCAGCACCTTTTTGTTATCTGAGCTGTACCGCAGGCTATTTCAAGCACATTGTGAGTTTTACCGAGATGTTTACTTATAAATGCGCCGACTTCATCATACAGTTTACTGTTATTTTTCTCCTGAACAAGTGAATAAAGCTTTGCAAACCTATCCCAAAACACTTCATACGGCGGTCTTCTAACAGGCATTTGTAATTTCTCCTTACAGTTCGATTTTTCCAATGCAGCCGCCAAAATCAAGCTTTTCGGCAGTAACTATTATCTGTACTTTTCCGCTCGGTAGAACTGCCTTTTCGCCGTTTCTCAGCTCGACAGTCCAGTCGCTGCCGCTCAGATTTCTCAATCCCCACACATCGGGGCGGTTTCGGCTTCTTATGACTTCTCCTGCAATCTCATTATAATCATCGCTGTCCTCATCAATATGACAGCGGTAAAGCTTGTTGCCCGGGAACAGTGCGGCAGTATATTTCTTTGACCTGAGTACAGGCGGTTTGGGAAGTTTACCCGCGCAGTTTATACAAAAGCTTACGTCATCGTTCAGGTCAATAAAAGTATCTCCACCGCACGGACATTTTACTATACAGTCACGAAGCCGTGTAAAAGCTATCTGCCATTCGTTATCTGACGGTCTTACAGCTTTTGAATGCAGACACTCCTGCGAAAAAGCATACAAAAACTTTTCTCTTATAAACTCGGGGTACAGATCCCACAGCCTTGTTACGTTGCAGTGAACTCCTCTTACGGGGCGGTTTGAGCTGTCATCGGGGTCATAAATAAACAGCGGCATTCTTCCGTAGAATTTCTGCTCCAGCTCCTCTGTAAGACACGGACAAAGCGTACGCTTGCCCTCTAACGGGTGGTCTAAAAACAGAAGTCTGAACAGTATCACAGACAGTGAAAATCTGTCGGTCATAACATCGGGAGATTTAATGTTTCTTACCACCTCGGGAGCCATATATCTCGATTTTCCTGCAATTCCAAGACTTTCTCCGTAAGGCGCAGCGTTATCTGTATCACATATAAGCACCGCTCCGCTTTTAGGCTCGATAAAGAAGTTTCCGTCGTTCAGATCCTGATATGAAAACCCTTTTCTGTGCAGTTCACGAAATCCGTTTGTAATATTTAAAGCGGCGTTTACAACCGACGTTACAGACGGGAATTTCTCCTTTGTGAGCAGAAAATCCGAAAAGCATTTGTACTCGGGCGGTATCAGCTCCATAATAAATCCAAACTCTCCGTCAACTATCTGTGTAACGGCTTTTGGCCATATAAAGCTTGGCGAGGGAGATCCCTGCTCTATATTATTAATAAGATTTTCATAAAATTTTACAGGATTTTTCAGAGCGTTGCTATGGTACCATTTAAGAGCATACTGTCTGCCGTCCACCTCTGCAAGGTAAACGCTTCCCTGTCCGCCCTCGCCAAGCTTTCCCTTTATTACAGCGGCAGTACCGTTGTTTAGCTCAACCGTACAGCCTGTAAAAAATTCCGCCATTTTATCTCTCCTATCTGTTTGTTACTGTTACTTTTCTGTACTCTCCCGGTTTATCCAGCCTGTAAGAATACATATAAGTAGGATTACCGCCAAGCCCCAGTAATATATTTTCTCGTTCGGAAGTATCCCATACATAAGCGCTGATAAATTTAAGCACCTTATACCCCTTTGCCATATCGTTATCAACGCCGAATTCATCAAGCATACCGCTCCACGAATATGACCTTACATATTCGCACATATAAGGCTGTTCGGAGGCAGGGTACAGTCCGGGGTTTTCCGCTCCGTCGTTTGAAGTATAAGAAACAAACTCCTGCTGCATATACCACTCTATCTTGTAAATACCCGGTTCAAAGCCGTCACGGGATTCCTTTAGTTCAAGTGTTTCGATAGGGTTGTCGCCTTTTGCGTTATACGAATAAGTCGCATACTCGACAGAACTTTCCCTATCGCCGTAAGAATAGCTTAACGAGTATTTATTTGACTGCATTTCGGTGTATGCCGAAATATCCATAGTTTTATCCGAGGTAGTATTTTCTTTTACAATGGTCATCATATCGTACACATCTCTGCCTACAACAAACATCATTGCAAGCGACACAATAACGGTCACAAGCATAAACGGAACTATAAACAATGCGTCTTTAAAAATCCTTTTCCTTTTCTCGCTCATATTATCACCCGCCGTTATTCAGACCGCTGCGTGCTGAACAGCGTAAGCGCCTGCCGTTACTGCCGCACTTAAAAGCACTATTATCAGATATGCCACTGCAGGACGCTTTTTAGACTCGTCAAGCCATGTTCCTATTCGTCCGCTGTTAAACACCATTAAAGCTGCCGCTGCAACAAGTATGCAGGCGTATCGGAAATTCCCCGTACCGATCCACAACGACTTAAACATTGCTATCAGATACATCACCAATATATAAAGGCTCAGCCTGCCCGCACTTTCAAACCTGTACAGTCTTTTACCCGTAAGCACAGTAAACATAAAAATAAACGTGGGTATCACAAGCTTATCGCCCATATTAATATCATAAATCATAAAAAGCCCCGGTATCGAGCACATTATCATCATAAACCACCCAACAGGGCACGCAAACATATACGGTCTGCCGTCTTCGCAGTCTGTCTTGCACCACGCATTGACAAGCTTTGAAAGTATCGGCTCTTTAGGTGCTTTCGGTTCCTGCGGCTCGGCAGGCTGTTCCTCAGGCTCTCCCTGCTGAGGTTCGCTGTTATTTGTATTTTCTTCCGGCTTATTCTCTTCATCAGTCACGTCCTGCAAAAATAACATATCATCACCACCGTTTTCTTCGTCATCGTCTGCATTATCTTCGTACTCTTCTTCTTCCTCGTCTTCATCATTGTCCGCCTGTACCGGTGCGGGTGCGGCAGTTTTACGTCTTTTCAGTTTTTCAGGCTCATAACGACTGAGCTTATCCATACCCTCCCACAGACCCGCTATCTGATTTACCGCAAATAACGCCCTGTCATCGCTTATCTCTATGCTGTCTGCTATAAGCTTTACTGCCATTGTAAGGTATATCTTTGACCTTTTTCTGTCCGCCACAGCCTGTTCTATTTTCTCCATAGCGCCGCAGTCGTACATTGCCTTTAGTCTTTTTCTCTGTTTTTTGCATTTCGGCACAATATCGGCAAGCAGCGCAAGGCATTTTTCGGGCTGCGTAAAAATATCTACTTCCATATCCCACATAATACGGAATAAAGCTTCATAAAAGCTGTTTTCACTCAATAAACATCACCCTGTTCAACAGTGATTTTTTATATCTACATAATAACATATTTACAACAAAAAAGAAACAAGATTTTACAAAAAAGTTAAAATTTTTACATTTTATTTTAAAATCAGTATCTGTAACTTATAGTGGATTAATATTAATTTGTGAATAGTGTATTCAAATTCCATACCTTGTTTTTACTCTCTCGATTTTTTTTCCTAACGGCTTTGCAAGTATCAGTAAAAATATTACATTTGACACAGCATAGATCAGCGTTACGGGGAGCGCAGATACGATTGCCGCAAGATACCTATCTATACTAAATGTATTATCCCACCACATAGCAGTCCATATATCTGTTACCGCAGAGTAAAGCACCCCTGCCGCCGCACCAAAAAGCAAAAGCATTACACGGTTTTTTTTGAGAGGATCTGCGGCTATCCCCGACAAAAGCCCTATTATGCCCCACCCGAACATCTGAAACGGCGTCCACGGTCCCTGCATAAACATAAAATTTGAGATAAACCCCGACAACGCTCCGCACAAAAATCCTGCCTCCGCGCCTAAATATATTCCGCAAATGATAACTATTGCAGAAACAGGCTTAAAAAACGGTACAAACGCAAACAACGCTCTTCCCGACACCGACAACGCTGTCATTACGGCAGTAAGCACCGTTTTTTGTATGTCTGCGCTGCGTTTCTCAAACGACAGAAAAAACACTCCGCACGCTATCAGCGAACACACAACGGATACTGCCATATATTTCCTGTCCGAAAACAGCAGCGCCGATAACAATACCACAGCAGGCATTACCGCATAAACAAGAATATTTCTTATTGTCTTACTGTACTTTTTTATTTTTATCAGCCCCTATTCTGCTTAGTATATCATCATATTTTACACAAATATCTGTTATCCCTTTAGTTAATCTCACCGCTGAGGTTGTGTAATACGAGTTTGCGGCAAAGAAATCGTGTGTAATATCCTCGGATATAATTCTTCCGTCAAAAAACATTGCGCACCTGTCCGCACAGTCTGCCGCAAACTCTGCGTCATGAGTAACAATTACAACAGACGTTCCATTATCTGCG
>CACWKD010000072.1 GCA_902761345.1 uncultured Ruminococcus sp.
AGAAGAGGACTGCGGCGCGTGCAGCGAGATAATCTATAAGCTTATTAAAGAAATGAATGTTACAGTTACAAAAGAAATGGCTGATTTTATGTATGCGGCTCTTGTGACAGATACTCTTTGTTTTCGCACATCGGATACAAATTCACAGAGTTTTGAGATAGCCTCAAAGCTTGCGGCAAGCGGAGCTGATGTTTACGGGATAGGCAGACGTTTGATGTTTGTTAAATCAGAGGGACGTATGAAAATAGAAAACTTTTTAACAAAAAGTCTGCATTTTACCTGCGATAACAAAATAGTTACAGGGATAATAATGCTTGATGATCTGAATAAAGCAGGTATACTTGACTCGGAGCTTGAGGGAATAAACTCTTTCGTTGAGCAGATCGAGGGAATTAGAATAGGAGTAACTATTCGAGAACTCCCCGACGGAAAAATGAGATGTTCTATGCGTACAAACGGAGAAATTCCGGCAAGCGAAATATGCAGTCATTTCGGAGGAGGCGGACATTTTCATGCAGCGTCGTGTATTCTTGATACAGACGTTATCTCCGCAAGGAATATAATGGAGAATGAATGCAGAAAATATTTATTGTAATATTGCACATAATAAATTTCACAGTTTGTGATTATTTCATATATTTTTAAATCTTTAAAAATAGTATTTGAATAGAGCGTATAATGTGGTATAATATAGGTATACATTAAATTTGGGAGGAAATACCATGAACAGAGATGACGCATATAAAATGCTTAGTTCTATCGGACAACAACACGTACTCAGGTATTATGACGAACTCAGCGAAGCTCAGCAGAAGTTACTTTTGTCACAGATAGAGGAAACTGATTTTTCTGTGTTGACACGTCTTAGTGAAACACAAACCGATCTCAAGGGTACATTCTCACCGCTGGAAGCAATGCAGTGCGCAGAGATAGAGAAACGAAAAGAAGAGTTTTACGAAGTTGGTATAAAAAATCTAAAAGAGGGTAAAGTAGCTGCTTTGCTGCTTGCAGGAGGTATGGGAACACGTCTTGGCGCAGAAGTTCCAAAGGGAGTATATGATATAGGTATCAAAAAGCCGCTATATATATTTGAGTGTTTAATTAACAACCTTATGGACGTTGTTAAGCAGACGGATAAATGGATACGTTTGTTTGTAATGACGAGTGAGAAGAACCATGACGCTACTGTACAATTCTTTAAAGAAAAAGACTTTTTTGGCTATAAGGAAGAAATGGTAACATTCTTTAAACAGGATATGGCTCCCGCCTGCGATTTTAACGGTAATCTGTATATGGAGTCAAAGTATAGGATCTCTACTTCACCGAACGGCAACGCAGGCTGGTATACATCTATGCTGAGAGCAGGCTTGGGCAAAATACTGAGCGAAGAGGGGATAGAGTGGATCAACATATTTGCAGTTGATAATGTATTGCAGCGTATGTGTGACCCGTGCTTTATAGGAGCGACAGTTCTTGCAGATGTAGCGGTAGGCTCTAAAGTAGTCAGAAAGGCTTCTCCCGATGAAAAGGTAGGAGTAATGTGTCTGGAGGACGGCAAACCCTCTATTGTGGAATACTATGAGCTGTCCGATGAGATGAGAAATGCAAAAGACAGTAACGGAGATTCTGCATATAACTACGGAGTTATATTAAATTACCTGTTCAGAGTATCGGATCTTGAAAGCGTAGCAGAAAAGAAAATGCCTATGCATATAGTAAAGAAGAAGATACCGTATATTGATGAAAAAGGAGAGTATGTTTCGCCCTCTGAGCCTAACGGCTATAAGTTTGAGCAGCTTGTGATCGATATGATCAGACAGCTTTCCTCTTGTTTGCCGTACGAGGTAATTCGAGATAAAGAATTTGCGCCAATAAAAAACCTTACGGGAGTAGACTCAGTGGAAACCGCACGTATTCTGTTACAAAAAAACGGTATAGAGGTATAAAAAACAAGGTAGCCGAGAATGATCTTGGCTGTCTTTACGCATATAAAAAACTCCTCTTTTGTTGAAAGTATAACAAAAGGGGAGAAAATTTTACAATGATATATTTATCTGCGAGTTGCCGTATCATTGGTAACGGCTGTATATATTATCAGAGTAGTGTTATCCTTAGATTTCATGATCTTGTAAACTATGCGTATATCGGTAAAAATAATCTTAGCGGTAAGTATTCTTCCGTCTGCCTCTTTTAAAGCGATATTTCCGTAACCGCCGTCTTTTTTTGAAAAAGGGTTTTCGCTTAATTTTTGCAGTGCGGTGCGAATAATAATTCTGTCATGCTCGGAAAAGGAATTGAAATCATCAACAAACTGAGGCATATATCTTACAATAGTATTCATTCAAAATTTCCTCCGTAAATGCGTATTTATTTTTGCAGTAATAAAGTAATTTTATGTTTTTGTGCTAAAACCTGTCGGGTTGAATGTTTTTTAAGAGGGGGTTAAATTTTTGTTTTTATAGTTAATCAAAACTGCTGTCATTTTAATACTATAACATAAAAAAGTTAAAAGTGCAACTGTCTTTTGAAAAGTTAATAAATGGAACAGTAATTTATAATACTTTTCTGATCTTATTAATAAAGAACGGTAAAAACTTGCATGGTATGCAAAAATTCTGCTACTCAATATGAAAAAACAATTATATTGGCATGTGGATTGGTATTGGAGCTCGCAGCAATCTACTACTTGGAAAAGAAATTTAATCAGGCAGTTAAACAGGCTTGCGAGTTTTACAATGTGGCTACACTGTCGGAAGGATTGATCGACATATTTGAACAGAGCAGAGATAAAAAATTGAAATGCTTGTTAGGCAATGTGGTATAATAAGAATATACCCTATTGCCAACAACCCAAAATAACACCCCATATCGGACACAATTTTATTGATATAAAAAAACGGCTCAAACGCAAGGTTTAAGCCGAAATTTATGGAGCTGGTGAACGGACTTGAACCCCCGACCTGCGCATTACGAATGCGCTGCTCTACCAACTGAGCTACACCAGCAATCAACAGTCATTATAATACTATAATTTTCTGTTTTTGTCAAGTGTAATTGAATATTATTTTGATTTTTTGTGGTATTAATATCATATTAGTGTAAGTCGGGGAGTTGTTATTCCTCAGTTTTAGGATTTGCAGATTTGAAGAACAAAATCAGTGCAAATATTACTAATGGCACACATGATATTAATCCGTTAGGAAAAGGTCCCAAAAGCCTGTATGATTCTATGTTTGGCGTAGACAAGAGTATCGGAAGTGAGGCTGCTGCGTTAAATGATCCATGAAATATAGACGGAACCCATATGCATTTGCTTTTTTCATACAGCCAATCACATATTGTTCCTAAAGCAACAGTAACAAGGCAGAATAACAGCATTCCTGAAATGGGAAACCCAAAGTACTCTGTACCATATTCATATCCTATTAGCCAGATAAGTGGCCAGTGCCATATGCCCCAGATTATTCCGCCAAAAACATAGCCAAGCTTTATTCCGAATTTGGCTTTAAGCTGCGGATAAAGAAAACCTCTCCAACCGACTTCTTCTCCCATTGCGAAAAACATATTTAAAAAAGGTGCATACGTCACACAGCTAACAATAGAAATCAAAATGTATATAGGAAATGTTATACCTTGCTGTTCCATTTGTTTAAAAGCGTTCTCACCGATGCTTTCTATCATAGATTTTCCGCTTAAATCAAAGTGTTTTTGAAATACAACAAAATACAGTAATGCACCTGCAAAAGTAAATAATATGGGAGAGAACCATGCTATCAGAATAGGTATAATGTTTCCTTTGACTATCGGTTTCCAAAAAATGTTTTTTAGCTTATAACCCGAAATCACGACACCAAGTAAAGGAACAAGCATCATAACAGATAATAGTAATGTTGAAAAGATAGCAAGACCTTTATTTGTCAGAATGTAAGCACCAAACTGCATAATCCAGGCAATTACAAAAGTTGACAACAGATATTTTATCAACTGTTTCTTGTTAAAAGATGTTGAATTCAAAACGGATCACACTCCTCACACTATCATCATAGCGTCGCCAAAACTGAAAAATCTGTAACGCTCATTTACTGCGGTTTTATATGCGTTCATTGTGTTCTCGTATCCTGCAAACGCGCTTACAAGCATTATAAGCGTGCTTTCGGGTAGGTGGAAGTTTGTTATCAGTCCGTCAAGTACCTTGAACTCATATGGCGGATAAATAAATATATCCGTCCACCCGTCACACGCTTTGATTTCTCCGTATTCCTTTGCAACGGATTCAAGCGTGCGGCAGCTTGTTGTACCGACAGATATTACACGTCTGCCGTTTTTCTTTGTTTCCTTAATAAGGTCTGCTGTTGTCTGCGGTACTTCGTAATGCTCGCTGTGCATTTTATGCTTTGTAACATCGTCAACCTTAACGGGGCGGAAAGTTCCCAAACCTACGTGCAGAGTAACATAACCTATCTTTACACCCTTGTTTTGAAGTGCCTGCAAAAGCTCGTCAGTGAAGTGCAGACCTGCTGTGGGTGCGGCGGCTGAACCTAACTCTCGGCTGTAAACAGTCTGATAACGCTCCTTATCTTCAAGCTTTTCCGTAATATAAGGGGGCAGGGGCATTTCTCCGAGCTTATCGAGGGACGCAAAGAAATTATCCTCACAGAAAAATTCCACAATCCTGTTGCCGTCGTCGAGTACGTCCAGAACCTTTGCTGTCATAATTCCGTCGCCAAATGTAAATTCTGTACCGGGCTTTGCTTTCTTTCCGGGCTTTGCAAGACATTCCCAGATGTTCTGTGACTTTTGAGTAAGCAGCAGAAATTCAACCCTTGCACCGGTATCGTTTTTTGTACCGAAAAGTCGTGCGGGTAGTACCCTTGAATCGTTGAGTATAAGACAGTCGCCCTCGTTTAAATAGTCGATAATATTGAAAAAGTGTTTATGGGAAACCTCGCCTGTGTTTCTGTTCAGCACCATAAGACGGGAGCTGTCACGCTGTGTGAGCGGCGTTTGTGCAATAAGTTCCTGGGGCAGTTCGTAAAAATAATCGCTTGTTTTCATAATGTATTATTCCTTTCGTTTTTTTAAGTTAACCTGTTGTGCTACTAGATAATCCCTGTCCACAGCTTAAAAAATTTTTTTGCTATTAAAGTTAGTGACTAACAGCAAAGCTAACAAAAGTTTTTTGTCAAACTTTTGTTCAAAAAAGTTTGCGAGGGTTTGGGGCGAGCAGCCCCAATATGCTCTATTCGGCGGAGAGGGGGCAGGATAAACTTTGATTAATCAAAGTGCCGGACGGGGGAGAACCTGACGACAGTGGTTCTCCCCCCCTACTCAAAAAGTAGGAAATATAAAGATGATTAAGTAAAAATTTAATAGCACAAGGAGTTAAGTTAGGAATGGTGGTCGGGTCTAAGCTTCTAAGTTCAAAGTTTGGGGTTACAGATATTATTCATTCTTTGTTACTTTCGCTTTGAACTAAAAACTAACAACTAACAACCGATAACTTTGGACTAATAACTAAAATAATCTGCAAAAAAATCAAAAATGTATCGTTTTATGTTTGACAACATATAATAATAATGCTATTATAAAAAGAGAGATTTTTTATTTCAATTGTTTATGTTCCTTTTGCAGTACCGTGTCAACAATTTATTTTACACTTTTATGAAACTATTGTCAATACGGTTTTGTGTTTGAGGATAAGGAAAGGATTGGTTTTTATTATGAAGCAGTATAAGGTTGGTATTATTGGTGCAACGGGTATGGTAGGACAGAGATTTGCTACCCTGCTCGAAAATCACCCGTGGTTTAAGGTAACTGCACTTGCAGCAAGCTCCAGAAGTGCCGGTAAGACTTATGAGGAGGCAGCAGGCAGCAGATGGGCTTTAAAGATACCTATGCCTGAGTCTATGAAAGATATGGTTATAATGGACGCAGCAGACGTTGAGAGTGTTGCAGCTCTCGTTGACTTCGTTTTCTGTGCGGTTGATATGAAAAAGGACGAGATCAAAGCTCTTGAAGAGGCATATGCAAAGGCTGAGTGTCCTGTTGTTTCAAACAACTCCGCTAACCGCTTTACTCCCGATGTTCCTATGATAATCCCAGAGATAAATGACCAGCACCTCGAGATCATTGAGGCTCAGAAAAAGCGTTTGGGTACTAAGAGAGGCTTTATCGCTGTTAAGTCAAACTGCTCGCTCCAGAGCTATGTGCCTGCTATCAATCCGCTTTTGGATATGGGCGTTACTAAGGTTCTTGCTTGTACATATCAGGCTATTTCGGGTGCAGGAAAAACATTTGAGCGTTGGCCTGAGATGGTAGATAACCTTATCCCGTACATCGGCGGCGAGGAAGAGAAGAGCGAGAAAGAGCCGCTCAAAATCTGGGGTACAATTGAAAACGGCGAGATTAAGCCGACAAATACTCCGTCTATCACATCACAGTGTCTGAGAGTTCCTGTAAGTGACGGTCACACAGCGGCTGTTTTTGTATCGTTTGACAAGAAACCAAATCTTGAAGAGATCAAGGAGCGTTGGGCAAATTACAAGGGCGCACCGCAGGAGCTTGATCTTCCGAGCGCTCCGAAGCAGTTCCTCCACTATTTCACAGAACCCGACAGACCGCAGATAAAGTCTGAAAGAAATCTCGAAAACGGTATGGCTGTTTCCATAGGAAGACTCAGAGAGGATACACAGTATGACATTAAGTTTGTATGTATGTCACACAACACTCTCAGAGGTGCAGCAGGCGGCGCCGTACTTCTTGCTGAACTTTTGGCAGCTAAGGGTTATATGGATTGATAAAAAAGAATTATGGACTTGTTGTTTGTAATTTCTTGAAAAATATAATTATTTATTCGGAAACGGCGGCAAGTATTAGTGACGTTAATGCTGTCGCCCTTTTTGTATTTATCCTACTTCGGCAAGAAGACTCCGACCTCTATAGGTCGGGGATGAATTGCCGTCAGCCCGTAAGGGCTGAGAACTGCTTGACATCTCAAAAATG
>CACWKD010000073.1 GCA_902761345.1 uncultured Ruminococcus sp.
AGGGAAAGGGGGTTGGGGGTATGGGTGACGTCAATAAATGTTAAATAAAACCAACATCTTGGGTCGACAGGAATAAATCCTTAAGTTGTAGATAGTGATTATAATATCGCTGTTTTAGATTTGTCGGAAAGTATCTTTTCGGGGACTGCAAACTTTATTCCGTTCGGTATAATATCTATGACTGCTCTTGACATTGGTACAACTTCACCGTCAAGAGATATGCAGAAATCTTCCCCTGCCGTTATCTCAACGTGTTTGCAATGTCGGTAATGCAAGAAATCTTTAAATCTCGGGTCTGTAAGATGCGTACCCTCGGCATAGTATTTTACAAGACGTACAAACTTCGCCCTTGATACCGTATCTGCAACACATATATCAAGCACTCCGTCATTTACATATGCATTGGGGGCGCATTTATACTTTCCGCCAACATACCTGCCGTTTGCAACTGTACACAAAAGAAAATCACCATTACACATTACATCACCGTCGGCAGCTATTACGGCATTGTTTCTCATAGCCTTTGCAAGCCCCATTACAACTCCCGTTGTATACGCATTCTTTCCGCCGATAAACTTCTTTGAACGAACCTCGTCCATTTTCTCCGCAACATACGAATCAAAACCAAAATGACAGATATTTATACAAAACCTGTCGTTTACTTTCATTACGTCAATAGGTATTTCCTTTGCGCTTGTAAGAGAAATTATATCAAGAAAATCTTCTTTACTGCCAAAACACTTAATAAAATCGTTTCCGCTGCCGCACGGATATACTGTCATACTCGCCTGTGGAAATGCTGCAATACCGTTTACAACCTCGTTGACTGTTCCGTCTCCTCCGCAGGCATAAAATCTGACTGCGCCCGAATGTGACGAGAGGTATTTTCTGATATACTGCTCAGCGTCGCCCTTTCCCTTTGTGAGATAGACCGAACATTCAAATTCCTTTCCCAAAGATGAAAGACTGCCGTAAATTATCTGCGACGCTTTGCCCTGCCCCGACGCAGGATTTACTATAAAAATATGTTTCATTTTACCCACCTCTTACAGGTATAGCTCTAAAAGACGTTCTTTTGCTTTCTTTTTGTTATTGCAAACCGCTATCATACCGTTTGATTTAAGTCCGTCATCTGCTGCCATTATCGTATCGCCAAGCTCAATCGCTGTGTCAATGTCATTTGTAAAAACAAGAAGTGAAAGCTTTCCGCTGTTTTTAAGTTCGCAAAGCCTCGCAATTTCTGCCTTTCTATCTTCTCCCGACAAATCTGCAAACGGCTCATTTATTACAATAAGCTCATGCGAACACATATACGCCGCAAAAACCTCACCTCTTGCGGCTATATTGTCGGGCAGTGCGGAAAAAGGCTTATCTCCGTACTCCTCCAGCCCCATTGAGGGAAGTTCCTTTTTTACAAGTACGGTTGTCATACTTCTTGCAAGTCCTCGCTTTATGATAGGTGCGCAGGCGGCGTCTATAACCGTTTTACGCTTAGACACACTGATTTTTCTTGCAACAGTTCCAAAGTTGTTTTTTGTGCCCGTTACGTTATCGCCCTTAAAAAACACCTTGCCTTTTTCGGGTTTTATCGCTCCGCTGAGTACATCAAACATAACGTCGCATATGTCATCATTCTTACAAAGTATCGCAAGACTGTCGCCCGACGGTACTGTAATACTAACTCCCTCAAGCTGAGCCTTTTTTGTTTTCTTCGTTATATTCGACACCTCAAGTATCGGTATCTGAACCTTTTTCATAGTTACTTCTTCTTTCTTTTAAGAACCACAAACACTGCCGCACCTACTGCTGCCAAACAAAATACCACTATAATTATTACAAGTATAGTGTTTCCCGATGAAGCGCTGTCCGTTTCATCTTCGGGAATTGACGGTATCGATACATTTGATCTCTCGGATTCGGGTACGTTCTCGTTCGGTACGCCATTAAACAGATCCTCCAGCTTAAATGAGTCGGAAGTCATATACTCAGCCATTTCATCTGCGTCTGTTCCAAGAAAAGGCGCTGTATTCTCCTGATATGTATTTACAGTGGTAACTTCTCTGTCTGTATATTGATCCTCGGTAAGGTCTGTGTCTTCGTTTTCAAGAGTAAAAAACTCATCAAACTCATTCTTTACCGTTATGCTGCCTTTTGCAGTGTCGAGAACCCTAAACGATACAGTCACAACAAGTCTTTCTTTGCTCAGATCGTATCCGTAAGCATTTACGGCAGAAAAATAGATCGTTCCCTCGTCTGCCATAATATTGTGCATCGCATTGTTAAAAATATCAAAACCTATCGAGCCGTCTACATACTCCAAACAGCTTGTGTCATATTTAATATAGCAGCCTGCGCCTGCAACAGAGTCCTCTACTCCACCGACATAATATTCGTATGTTACAATATCGCCCTTATTTACAGAAACACCGTTTACTGTTACATCTCCGTCTGCAAATGCTGTTGTCGGCAGAAATGTAAAAAGAGTTAAAAGCATTGTAAGAACTGCAGTTGCCGAATATAGTTTCTTTTTCATAATACACCTCATTATTTCTTTGTTTCGTCTGATTGTTCGGAAGTCTTCATAACGGTTAGTAATACTATTGCAATTATAGCTATCAATACAAGCATTCCTGCCGCTGCAAAAAATATTACCGAATAATTTACAGGCTTGCTTGCAACTGCCGTTACTGTATCATCATGAGCATTATTGCCGTAGGGGTGGTCTAAAGTGTCTTTAGATACTGTCTGTGACTGCGGCTGTTCGGAATTTTTATCGGAGTTTGTATCTGCCGATACTTCGGAAACCTCTGAATTTGCAGATGATATGCCGTTCTCCGTACCGCTCTCCGTTTTACTGCTGTCTGTTTTCGCAGCTATACTGTTTTCGGAAGATGACGTATTGTCTGTATTTTTCTCGGTTATTTCTTCCGATACCGTTTCTATCTGCTTTATTTCGTCTTCTGTAAGCGTAAGATAGTACACATACTCGTCTTTATGATCTTTAAGCTCGTCGTCTATGAAATTTCGTATATCGGATTTTATATACAAATAAGGCGCATGATCGCTTATTACACGAAACTGCATTGTCGCAACTATATTATCTGTATAAAAGCTAAATCCGTTTAAGTCAAGAGCATTGAATTTTATGGTATCTTTTTCTTGATCGTTTACAAGCGTACCTGTAAGATTTGGCATTTGAATACTGTCAGGTATATACTCGAGAGCTGTGCTGTCGTAAGTTACCTCAACATCTACCGCCTGTATAATATTCGGGCAGCCCGAAGCGTGTATCTCATAAGTTATAGTCTGTCCAAGCTGCGCCTCGTTTCCGTTTACTTCTACTGCGTTTGCCGAAATACAAAACATCTGCATTAGGATTATCAAAATAGCTAAAGATACTTGTATAATAAATCTTTTCATATATTCACCATTCCTAAATATAAAAAGAAAAGCGAACTCTGAGAGTTCGCATTTGTTCGGAAGATTACATAAAGTGCTCTACACAGTTAATGCCAATTACAACGATTACAAAACCCACTACGAAAACCTTTGTCCATCTGGCAAGGAATGCGTCAAGTGAACGAGCCTTGTTTTTTGACAAGAATGTATCTGCACCGCCTGTAATAGTACCCAGTCCCTGCGTGTTGCCCTCCTGTAAGATAATAACTATAATCATTGCAATAGAGAATATAAGAAGAACGCTGCCGAGAACATATTCTATTACCAGTTTCATTGTTTTACACCTCCAATGTAACTTACATCTTCATCATAATAACATATTACAGGAAAATTTGCAAGTGTATTTTCAAATTTGTAATTACATTTTACTATTTTTTATATTATCCGCACCGTACAGTTCGTTTGCTATCGATGCAAAATCCGATAGTTGTAACTGTTCGGCTCTCGCTGTCTGCGAAACTCCTGCTTTTTTAAGTATTTCGGAGAGTTCTGGCTTGCTGATGCCGAGAGTTGCGGAAAGCGTATTGAGTATAGTTTTTCTTCTCTGAGCAAAGGACGCCTTTATCACACGGAAAAGCATTTCCTCGCTTGTGACGTCAACTGTCGGGTTATCGTGCAGCGTTAATTTTATTACAGCGCTGTCAACCTTTGGAGGAGGCATAAAGCTTCCCGATGATACTTTAAACAACATTTCTGCATTTGCATAGTAATTTACCGCTGCCGTTACTGCGCCTGTCTGTCTTGTTCCGAGAGGAGCGCACAATCTGTCGGCGGCTTCCTTTTGTACCATTACCGTAATTGACTTTACGGGCAGTCTGTCTTCAAGCAGCTTCATAATAACAGGAGATGTAATATAGTACGGCAGGTTTGCGCATACGACAACATCAAGTCCGTCTAATTCATCTTCGATAAGCTTGTGTAAATCTATCTTTAATATATCATCGTTTACAACCTTTACATTATCAAACTCTGCGAGAGTTTCTTCAAGCACAGGTAAAAGCCTTTTGTCGAGTTCGACAGCAACTACCCTTTCTGCGCGCTGAGCAAGTTCGCAGGTAAGAACGCCTATTCCGGGGCCTACCTCAATAACTCCTACGCCCTTTTTCGCTCCGCCAAGCTCTGCCATTCTCGGACACACTGAGGGATTTACAAGAAAATTCTGTCCCAGCGCCTTTGAAAAAGAAAATCCGTACTTATTTAATATCTCTTTTATTTTTCCAATATCGGATAATTTCTGCATAATATCTCCTTATGTTCTTAACCCTTTCGGATAACGGTTCTTTAAAACTCCTCCGCCTACTTTGCCAAATCCTGTCGTTACTCCCTCAACTAACACTGCGCAAAAACCTTTGGCAGATGTGTCCGTTTCTATTTCTTCGCCGTGATAAAAGCGTTTAAGTCTTTCATCATTATACGAGAGGTCTGTATAGTTTGTTAAATTCTCACGGTCTGAAGCCATATACAACGCATGACACGGCTCTATCCTATTCTTTTTTATCTCGCCCAGAAGAACTCCGGCGCGAATTACAGACAATCCCGACATATCGGGAAGAGTTACCTGTGGGAGTATAACTATCTTATCGCCGAATTTGCAAAGCTTATCTCCGAACACCCTGTCTTTAAGTATTTCATCATAAAGTGAAAATGCTGCTTTTTGCTCGGGGAAAGGCTTTACATTTACATAGCCGCCGTCGTCTTGGTACAACTCGCCCTTTTTTATAAGCTTTGCCACAAAATGCCCCTCGCCGCCGTGTTCGGGCAAAATACGGACGCACTTGTCCATACTTCTCTTGCCGAAATTTACACCGCAGTCGATGAGTTCAAACTCTTTATGTAATGAAAGAAACTTATCTATAACATATTCATTTTCATACACGGAAAACGTACAAGTCGAATATACAAGCGTACCGCCCTCTTTAAGAGCATTTGAAGCGCTTTCAAGAATTGACAGCTGCCTTTCTCCGCACGATTTCGAGTGTTCAAGCGTCCACTCTGTTATACTTGCAGGGTCTTTTCTGAACATACCCTCTCCCGAACAAGGAGCGTCAACAAGCACTTTATCAAAAAAGCCCTCTAATCTTCTGCAAAGCGTTTCGGGGTGACAGTTTGACACAACCGCATTTGATATACCCATTCGCTCAATATTTGACAAAAGGATATTTGCTCGTTTTTTGACTATCTCGTTGCTCCACAATAGTCCCGTACCGTCCAGAGCGGAGGCAATTTGCGTTGACTTTCCTCCGGGGGCGGCGCACAAATCAAGAACACGATCTCCTCTTTGTACGTCAAGTACGGTTACTGCTGTTCCTGCGCTTGGCTCTTGTACATAAAATCCGCCTGCGTGATGAAACGGCTCGTCACCTATTCGGGCAGCGTCTGAGGGTATATAATAGCTCTCTGCGCAAAACGGTGTGTTTTCACCGATATACGGCATAACCGCTTTTAATTTTTCCGCACTGCATTTAAGAGTGTTTACACGAATACCACGGAATGCTTCGTCACCGCTGTTTTTTATAAATCGAATATACTCATCATCTGAGAGTAGTGTTTTCATCTGAGATAAAAATTCTTTTGGAAGATCACTCATTTACACCGCTCCTTATTTAATCTATCCTGTAAAATTATAACATCATTGCAACGTTCTTACAAGTGTTAGGAAAAAAATTTCTATTATTCTCAAATTTTAAAACTGTATTCAAATTATTGTGCTACATTATAAAAACAGGAGATGATAAAATGGATAAAATTATGTCTGTAAACTCTAACGATTACACTATTGTAAAACTTCTCGGAAAAGGTAAAGGCGGATACTCCTATCTTGCGCAGCGTGTCGGCAAACTGTATGTTCTCAAACAAATTCACCATGAGCCGTGTTCTTATTACAGTTTCGGAAACAAAATAGAAGCCGAACAAAACAACTATCAAAGACTGCTTCAAGCAGGTATCAGAATACCCAAAATGTACGACATTGACATCGATAACGAGAGAATTATCAAGGAATATATTGACGGCGATACTATATTCGATATGGTAAAAAATGATATTTCCGTCAAGCCGTTTTTAGTACAGGTAAGGCAAATGGCTTTGCTTGCAAAAAATGCGGGGCTTAATATCGATTATTTCCCGACAAATTTTGTTGTACAAAACGGTCTGCTCTACTACATTGACTATGAATGTAATAACTATACAGACGAGTGGAATTTCGAGAACTGGGGTATAAAATACTGGTCAAAAACCTCGTTTTTTATGGAGCATCTAAACAGCAGACAATAAAGAAACAACCATTAACTCTGTAATCTCTACACACTTTTTGAGTATCATCACTTGTTTAAGGCGATAATTTAACCTGTTGTGCTATTAAAATCTGTTCTTTAGTTGAGTGTTGTACATTTTTTTCGTTACCCTATTATGAGAAGAAATCTATTCATAGTTTACAT
>CACWKD010000074.1 GCA_902761345.1 uncultured Ruminococcus sp.
GCGTTAGCATAAAATCAAAACAAAAACAAGAACCGTGGGACACACGGGGTTAGCTCGCTGATACTGTACAGGTTGCTGTACTTGAACGAGAAGCCCCCGACTCTAAGCGTCAGCGTAGGCGGCGGGAGTATGTCACTCTTATCACAGTAACGATTATGTCCTGTGCAGTTATCGGTGCAAGTGCTGCCGTTACAGAGGAGCAGAAAAAAGAGATAACGGACGAACTGTTTGAAGATATATGGTATAGAGGAATGTATGCAGATTACTGGCAGCTAACAAGAGCGAATGTACCTATAAGAGATAATCCTCGAGTTTCTACCGCTTATATGACTATTGAAGCAGAGGTAGCCATTAGTGATAATTTGCTTTTAGAAAAGCTATATAATGGAGAGATTGACATTGAAATGTTTTACGACGAAAACGATTTAGATTATACAAAGGCAAAAAAATTACCGAAATACAATAATAGCTTACTTGAGGGATATGAATTTAGTTATGTAGACTACCAAAACGGTGTTTGGGAAATGAAACTTGAAGATACGCACGAAACTTTTTACGCATACTTCCGAGAGGACGAAAACAACTTTACTTTATACGATAACGATACTAACGAGGTCTTGGGTGTATATCCCCGACTGCTTGATTTTGACTACTTAGATGATGATAATAATGCAGCAGGCGGAGGAAACGGTGGAACAGGCGGAAACAGCAATAACAATAGCACCGGTACATCGTCCGAAAACACAGCGTCACAGAGTGATACTGCTTCGAACTCCTCTGTGCAGTCAGAGATAGTCAGAGGTACACCGAATACGAGTAACCCTAACAGCTCTGATACAGGCACTGCAAGCAATGAGCATCAAGCAACATACTCAGACACAGACAATCCGGCTGTAACTCCCGAGATAGTGAGTATAGTTGACGCTATGAAGTCGTCAGAACCCGAACACGACAGACCTATCAGTCAAAGTCCTCCAAAATCATCAAATAACAACAGCCTTATAATTATTATCGCTGTTGTGATTTTGATTGGAGGAGCTGCGTTCTTACTGATAAATAAGAATAAACACGGTTCAGAGAAATAATAATCGTTATGTTTTAATATCCAACAGTAACACAAAAACACCCCCGACAGAGTTTAGAAAAACTTTTGTCGGGGGAATTTCTCATTTTTAAGAGAGATATTGTTTGTGCTTGCGGCTGTAAATCGGAGTATTATGAAAAATAACGTCATATTATGCCTTTAGAGAGCGTTTAAGACGTTTTATGACATATTTGGTATAAAGATACGTCTTTACTGAAAATCGCAATATGACGCATTTCTCGCAAAAAAGTGCTGCGTTATCAAAACACAGCACCTAAAACTTATGCGGAAAGATTTTCTTTTAATTCGTTTACTTCTTCAATAGTAAGCTCACAAAGCTCTGCGATCATCTCATCAGTAAACTGATTTTTCTTGAGCATTTTCTTTGCCATACTTATGCGTTCTTCGGTACGACCTTCGGCATGTTCTTCCTGAATTCTGAGATCCAACAACTTACACATTTTGTCTACCTCCTTTTCGGCTGTTCCTGATTTTATCTCCATGCAGCGTTTGCGAAGACTCGGTATAAGCATTTGCTCGGGATCGCTGCAAGTAAAATCGTGTATCAGCTTCTCTATATCTGTCATTCCTTCTCCTTTGTATGCGGTGTTTATGTATATTATATGCTCACCGTCGTTGAAATAATCATGTGTTTCCTTTATCGTTCTGTCTATTGTGTATAACGGATGCTGTTTGCCGAATACGTCATTCTCTGTTATGAAGATAACGTATGTATCTCTTATCTTGTCAAAGTCCTCGTTTTTATCCAACGCTTTTGTATCGAGCATACTTGAATGGTATCTTGCTCTTTTCGGACTTGCACCCTTGTTTGACCTCTGTATCTCAATATCGTAAGCGGCATTGTTTTTATCCTTTGCCAGTATATCAAACCTTACGGAACGTCCGTAAACGCTGCTGTACTATTGCTGTGTTTCAACGCTCTCCACGACAGGCTCAAAGGATAATATTATCTTTAAAACGTCCTCAATACACTCGGGCTGATTTTCAAACATAACCGTCATGAAGATATCGTCCATAAAGGTCATATCACGGATAATGTCTATGTTGCTAAAAGACTTGTAGCGGTTCATTGGCTGTCACTTCCTTGATTTTATTATATCATTTATTGGGTAGAAATACAAGTTATATTTGAAGCTTAACAAAAAATTGTATACACATAATAATATTGCGGTATTTTGCTTTCTGCGGCTTTCCAAGACGTTCTACAAAAGATACGTCTTTGCTAAAAATTGCAATACAGCTTATTTCTCGTATAAAAAAGGTTTGTAAAAGAATACAAATTATTGTAAATAAATGGAAATAATCCAACTTCGTACCCATTGGACACGAAGTTGGATTATTTTTAATCAATGTTCACAGCCTTTTTACCGTTATCAACACTTTGTCCGTTCTGAGCGGCTTTTGTCTGATTGCGTTTGAGATTGGCTACCGAAAAGTAAAAAGTTTGAGGGTTTTCTTTTCCTGATTTTGTTTTTATCGCCTGTTCCGCTTGTAATTGTGCTTTCAGCGTGTCACGTCATTCGTTTTTTTCTGCAAGCTCCGGTTCTTTTGGAAACGATGCATTTGCTATCACTTTGCTGTTGTAAGTTTTTGATTAAAAAGATATCAATGCTTGAAAAAAATAAAAAAATAGTATTGACAAAGCTTTTTAAAAATGATATAATATCTCTTGTCGTTGGGGAATTGTGTAACGGTAGCACGACAGACTCTGACTCTGTTTGTTGGGGTTCGAATCCCTATTCCCCAGCCAATGCCTCACTAAGAGTGGGGCTATTATTTCGAGGTGTGGCTCAGTTTGGTAGAGCGCTGCGTTCGGGACGCAGAGGTCGCAGGTTCGAATCCTGTCACCTCGACTTTTATTTTAGTCGATAAATTCGCAAAAGGTCAAATGTGCGACAAAAACAGCTGAAATTCAATTAAAATCACACGAAAGCCCTGCCGATCACACGAAAATCACACAAAAATGGAGTGTGAAAAGTAATATGAACTACATTTGTGATCGATGGGGAAATGATAAAAGGGTATTGTATTTACAATGGAATCTTTTCTGTGCTATAATTACTATTGTATAACAAATTATTTCAAGAAAGAGATAGCTATGAAGATTGCAACATGGAATGTGGAAAGATGGAAACACAAGTCTGCCCTCGGTGAGATGCGTCATATTTGTGATGAACTTAATGCCGATATTCTTGTGTTGACGGAAACCGATTCAAGGCTTCACCCCGATTATCGCTGTGATTGCCATACACCTCTGCTCTTTGAGCAGCCGCCGCTCTACTACAAGCTTACTGAAAATAGTGTGTCTATATTTACGAACTACCCCTGCGTTTCAAGCTATACTACATACGACGCTAATACTTCATTATGTATAGAGCTTAAAACGGAGATAGGCGATCTTTGCTCCTCTGTCAAGATTTAGCGCAAAATAAAATGAGAAAAACAGCCGGAGATAGACAATGTTGAAATGTTGGAAAGTGTCACGATTGGCGAGCCAAGTCAATGGTAAAGGCTGCATCGACGCAAGCGAATCTATTAACAAGACTTGTCGACTGGGGCGTTGGATGAACCGGTAAAATAAATTATCGATTTGCCAAAGGCAACTGTTTATTATGTCAAGCGGGAATTGAGGCATATAATTTCTCAAACTGATCGGGCGACATATAATCACAGTGACTATGAATACGGACAGTATTGTAAAAGACCTCTATGTACTCAAAAACGAGCTTGTAAGCGTGGGCGTAATTCTCAATGCGGAATCTGTTCAGCCACTCACGTTTGATAAGAGAGTGAAAGGATTCGATGCACGCATTGTCGGAGAATTGAGTAAGACGTATCGGGTGTTGTAATAAAACAGCCTCCTGTGATAGAATTACAATGGTGTCGCAAGCCAAAGTAAAAATCACAGGAGGCGATCCGAAATGGATAATAAAAGTTTATCACATACTCAATGAAATTATCAATACCATATTGTATTCATTCCGAAGTATAGAAAGAAAGTAATGTATGGAAAGGTCAGAGCGGATATGAGAAAAATTCTTAGAACGCTTTAGAGTTACAAGAAAGTAGAAATTATCGAGGGTGCAGTATGCAAGGATCACGTACATCTTTGCGTAAGCATTCCGCCAAAGCTGAGTGTATATGAATTTGTGGGATATCTGAAAGGGAAATCCGCACTGATGATATATGACAAGCGCCCTGAAATGGGAAGCAAGTGGAACAGAGAGTTTTGGGCAAGGGGGTACTACGTTTCAACAATTGGCAAAGTCAATGAAGAAACAATAAAGAAGTACATCTCAGAACAGTCAGAAGAGTCCAAACAGGAAGATACCAGAATCTAACCTCTTTTAGAGGTTGCCGGTATCAGGCTTGCGATACCACCTTTTAGGTGTGCAAGTATTAGGTCCCTATTGGGCCAACATCAAACCACCACTTGAAGTGATGGTCATGACTTAGACATTACCACGATAGAATTAATTTACTTTCTTTGTATAATTTCCGTTTCATAGGGCAAAATATGACTGATGATTTTGGCGAATGCTGTAATCAAATATATATTATATTTACAGGAGGCTTTATGAAAACGAAATTCTTTGCAGTAATGCTTGCCGTAACACTTGCATTCTCGTGTACTGCGTGCAGTTCAAAAAAGGATACTCCCGACAGTACAGATAATGTTATCAATCGTGCAAATACTCAGAAAACAACCGATACAGAAAAGTCAACCGTAACCGATATTGCAAGGGCGACAGATATAGAAACCGAAACAGATGTCTATACAGCCGATGATATTATTTCGGATACGGAAAATGTGGAAGATACCGAGCTTATTGAAACAGAGATTGATAATGATACTTCACAGCCGCAGGAAATCGAACTTGCAGGCTATACTCTTACAGCGGAACAGGTAGAGCTTGACAAAAGCTTTACCGCAGTGTCTTCTGACAGAATTACCGGAGAGATGGTGGGAGATACTCTGTATATCCTTGACAAAAACAAAATGTACGGTTACTACATCTCGGGTACAAGCGCGGAAAAATCAAGCGAGTTAAAGCTTAATTCCGACTATACTAAAATTGACGCCGACAGCAGCGGTACGGTCTATCTCAGCGGCGATACTCTTAATGCCGCATATCTTGCGGAAGACGGAGAAATCTATGAAACAGAGATTTCGGGTAAGCTTGCTCTATCCGATACAGCGGATTTTGGTCTTGTGTTCTCTAGAAAGTCCGATAACGTGTTAAAGTATTCAGACGGAGATACCGAAAATTGGGTGCTTACAAATATGCACGACAATGATACACGCAAGGGCGACTTTAATATGATCAGCAACATTGAAATTGTGGGCGATAGAGTTTTTGTGACAGGTTCGTCCGCAGAGGAAAACAATGCAAGAAAGTTAGGTGTTTACAGTACGGACGGCGAACTTATAATGCTGTCCGATGATAAAACTTCGGGTACGGGAATTGTTTCTCTTACAAATACCGAAAATGGCTATATGGCTTGTTCACACGGTACTCTTGCTTTGTGGAATTATGACGGCAGTCTTGCGGGTATAAGTACCAGCGGAGAGCTTGCAAAGCTTTTCGGGCTAAGCGACACAATTACGCTTAACAGACTTTTCTCACTCAATGACGGTGCTGTGCTTGCACTTTGCACAATGGAAACCGACGGAAAAACACAGCCGGTTTTATACAGAATAATGGGATTTTAATAAATTTTTTTGAGCATCGCAGTTTTTTTGCTGCGGTGCTTTTTTGTAAGTGTGGAGTTTGGAGAGTGGAGTGTGGATTTTTTTTGAATTAGGAGTGAGGAGTTAGGAGTTAGGAATTAGGAATGGGAGATAGTTCAAAGCTCGTAGCCTTCTCCCTCGGGAAAAGGTGGCACGCAGCGAAGCGGAGTGACGGATGAGATGTTTGACGTAAGGCAGCTCAAAGCACAAAGTCAAAAGTCCAAAGCTCAAAGTTGGGGGTTAAATTTAAACTTTGGACTAATAACTAACAACTAACAACTTTGAACTTACAACTCATTCCTAACTAAAGGAGCAACATAATTTTTTACAAAAACTGATAATAAAATACAGCTTTCATATTAAATAGGGAAAAATTGACAAGGTAATTTTTAAAATTCTAAAAAAGAACAAAAAACGAGCGTTATACAAGTATAATACAGTATGGATATCAGTATGTGTAAGTATGCCTTTTTGAGGATACACATTCATATAATAATGATTTGGAGGTTATCCAATGAAAATAGGTCTTGACATAGGTTCAACAACTATCAAATGCGTTGTTCTTGATGAGAATAACAAGTTTTTATATTCAACATATGAAAGACATTATTCACAGATCACTCAGAAAATAGGGGAGATCTTAAAGAAAATAAGGCTCAACGTAAAAGGTGCAGATAAAGCTTGCGTAGCGTTATCGGGTTCTGCGGGAATGGGCGTTGCCGAGAACTGCGGGCTTGATTTTATTCAGGAGGTATATGCAACAAGAGTTGCCGTAAACACTTTCCTGCCCGGTACTGATGTAGTTATAGAACTTGGCGGAGAGGACGCTAAAATACTGTTCCTGTCGGGCGGTATGGAGGTTAGAATGAACGGAACTTGCGCAGGCGGTACAGGTGCGTTTATCGACCAAATGGCAACACTCCTTAATGTGGAGATAGACCGGTTTAACGCACTCGCTTCTCAGTATGAAAAAACATACACGATAGCGTCACGCTGCGGAGTTTTTGCCAAAACAGATATTCAGCCGCTTTTGAATCAGGGTGCAAGAAAGAGTGATATTGCACAGAGTATTTTTGCGGCAGTGGTAAATCAGACGGTAGCAGGACTTGCACAGGGCAGAGAAATAGAGGGAAATATTGTATACCTCGGCGGCCCGCTTACCTTTATGTCACAGCTAAGACAGCAGTTTGACAAGGCGCTCGACACAAAGGGCACTTGTCCCGAAAATTCGCTTTACTATGTTGCGGCAGGCGCGGCTCTTTGCGCAGATAATACGATAGATTTTACAGATGTTATAAATAAGGTTACTCATTACTCGGGTAGCGGAAACTTCGCATTTAATCAGCCTTTGTTTAAGGATAAAAAAGAGTATGAGGAGTTTGTGTCCCGTCACAGCCGCGCAAACGTCAAGGGTAAATCTATGCAGGACTACAAGGGAGACGCTTATATCGGTATAGACGCAGGCTCTACCACTGTAAAGGGTGTAGTTCTTTCCGATAATAAAGAGCTGCTTTTCAGCAAGTACCTATCAAACAGCGGTAATCCTGTTCCTATAATAAAGGAGTTTTTGGAGGAGGTTTACTCTATCGCTCCGAAAATAAACATCAAGGGCAGCGCCGTTACAGGATATGGTGAGGAGATTATCAGAAATGCTTTCTGCGTTGACTACGGCATAGTTGAAACTGTTGCGCACTTTACGGCGGCTAAAGAGTTTATGCCCGATGTTGAGTTTATTATAGATATAGGCGGACAGGATATTAAGTGCTTTAAGATACACAACGGTGCGATCGACAACATTTTCCTGAATGAGGCTTGCTCTTCGGGCTGCGGCTCATTCTTACAGACTTTTGCAAATGCTCTCGGATATTCGATAGAGGAGTTTGCGAATAAAGGACTTTTTGCAAAACACCCTGTTGATTTGGGTTCACGCTGTACGGTGTTTATGAACAGCTCCGTTAAGCAGGCACAAAAAGACGGCGCAACTATCGAGGATATTTCGGCAGGCTTATCGCTTAGCGTTGTTAAAAATGCTTTGTACAAGGTTATCCGTACATCGGGTCCCGATGAGCTTGGAAAGAAGATAGTAGTTCAGGGAGGTACGTTCCTTAATAACGCTGTACTCCGTGCGTTTGAAATGGAAATGGGTACGCCTGTTGTACGTCCTGTAATATCGGGCCTTATGGGTGCATACGGTGCAGCTCTTTACTCTATGACTAAGAGTAAGGATAAGAGTACGATACTTGATTTACAGAAACTGAAAGAGTTTAAACATACAATAAAAGTAACGAACTGCGGTCTTTGTCAAAATAACTGCCGCCTTACTGTCAACACATTTGCAGACGGCAGAAAGTTTATAGCAGGAAACCGCTGCGAACGCCCCATTACAAAGAAATCTCCCGACAAGTCTATGAATATGTATGACTATAAGCTCTCACTTTTGCAGTCTTACGAGCCTAAGGAGGGTACAAGGGGAAAGATTGGTCTTCCTATGGGACTTAATATGTACGAAATGCTCCCGTTCTGGCATACGTTCCTTACAAATCTCGGTTTTGAGGTTGTGACATCGGGTATTTCGGATAAAAAGGTATACGCAAAGGGCAACAAGACTATTCCGTCTGATACGATATGTTTCCCTGCAAAGCTTGTACACGGTCATGTGCAAAAGCTTATAGATATGGGAATAGAAACGATATTCTATCCTTGTATGTCGTATAACTTTGACGAGAGATTGGGAGATAACCACTATAACTGCCCCGTTGTAGCATATTATCCCGAGGTTATCGGTGCGAATATGAACAGCGTTAAAAACATAACTCTTATTAAGGATTATGTCGGTGTTCACAGACCAAAGGACTTTCCGAAAAAAATGTATGAGATCCTTTCAAAGTATTACCCCGATATTACTTTAAAGGAAGTAAAGAAAGCTTCTAAGCTTGCGTATGATGAATATGACACACACCTTGCAAGAATAAGAGCAAAGGGCGATGAAATTATACAAAAAGCCGAAGAGGAGGGCAAGCCGATATTCGTATTGTCGGGCAGACCTTATCATGTAGACCCCGAAATTAACCACGGCATAGACAGAATGATCGCAAGCTTCGGAGTGGCTATTGTGTCGGAGGATTCCGTTAGCAATAGGGTAGAGAAGTTCCCGACAACTGTACTTAACCAGTGGACGTATCATTCAAGGCTGTATGCAGCGGCTAAGTATATTTCAGGCAGAAAGGATATGAACCTTGTACAGCTTGTGTCGTTCGGTTGCGGTGTTGACGCTATTACAACCGACGAGGTAAGAGATATACTCGAAAAAGAAGGCAAGATCTACACTCAGATAAAGATAGACGAGATAACAAACCTCGGAGCTGTCAAGATAAGAATACGTTCTCTGCTTGCGGCTATCGGTGAGGAAAAATAATTTCTCCTACTTCGGCAAGAAGACTCCGACCTCTATAGGTCGGGGATGAATTGCCGTCAGCCTGTAAGGGCTGAGAACTGCTTGACATCTCAAAAATGCAATGATACAATCTAATTGTAAATATCTGTTGTAACAAGAGGTGAGAAGCATTGAATAAGGCGT
>CACWKD010000075.1 GCA_902761345.1 uncultured Ruminococcus sp.
TGCACCCTGCAAACGCCCGTAGGAAGTACCCTTGGGGTGCCTTTTGAAAAAGGTTTGATCGAAAACTTTATTTGGTGTTTTAATAGCACAACGAGTTAAATTAAACGACATTAATGAAACTCCCTAAGTCATCGCAGCGAAGTGACAAAGGGAGTTTTCTTAATCTTAATATGTTAGTTTTTGCACGGTCTGAATTGTGGATAGTGGTATATTATTTCTGCCTGCAAATTATCCGAGTACCTTTATCTTTTTATTGTAGGTACGTTTTACGAGGAGTACACCTATTACGGCGGTTGCTATTTCGGCAATCGGGAAAGTTACCCATACAAGCGAAGCGTTGTATTTTTCTGTTGCAAGTACGGCAACCGTTAGCGCGTACGCTAATGGGAGTACAAAAACAAGCTGTCTGCAAACTGATATTATCAGCGACTCTATGCCGCTTTGAAGCGCCTGAAAAATCCCCTGTAAAGCAATATTCAGTCCCGCAAACATAAAGCTTACCGATATTATCCTTATCGCGCTGATACAGAGTTTTTCTGTGCTGCCCGATAAACCGAACGCCCCTGTAAACGGTACGGCTATTGCCTCGAGTACAACAAACCCTGCAAACATTATAATAAGAGTATAGGCGATACCGTATTTCATTCCCTGAGAAACTCTCTGTTTACTCTTACTGCCGTAGCTGAATGATACGATAGGGGTAATGGCGTCCCTCAGTCCAAACGCTGCAAACAGAATGAACTGCTGAATTTTATAGTAAAGTCCGTAAGCAGTTACAGCGTCGGGGCTGATTTTTACAAGAATGATGTTAAGACCGTATGTCATAAATGACATCAAAGCCTGCGCGATTATTGCAGGAAGTCCGATAGAGTATATTTTTCCGATTATCTCTATGTTGGGACGTAAATATTTTGCGCTGTTGGAGATTTCCTTGTTTTTTGTAACGTGCAGTATCATCGCCGCAGCAAGCGATACGATTTGTCCTGCAACGGTAGCGTATGCCGCACCTTTTACACCCATAGCAGGGAACCCGAGTAACCCGTAAATCATAATCGGGTCAAGGATAATGTTTGTTACCGCGCCTGATATTTGTGCAATTGTGGAGTAAAGTGATTTTCCCGTTGCCTGCAAAAGCTTTTCATATATAGAAAAGTAAACCATACCAAACGATAGCACACAGCATATTCTGAGGTAAGATACAGCCATTTCCTCAATGACGGGATTGTTTGTCTGAGTGGAGATGTATGCTTTAACTCCGAAAATGCCAAACAACAGAAATACTACGTATATTATTGTACAGAGAAAAAGTCCGTTGCCTGCGCTTTTGTTTGCCTGTTCTGTTTTCTTTGAGCCTAACGAGCGTGATATGAGAGCGTTTACGCCTACGCCTGTTCCAATGCCTAAAGATACCATTAGTACCTGTATAGGAAACGCAAGCGTCAATGCGTTCAGTGCAAGCTCCCCGTTTTCGGGCATATTTGATACGAACGCACTGTCAACAATGTTATAGACTGCCTGAAGTACCATAGATATTATCATAGGAACACCCATAGAAAGCATTAGCTTGTTTATCGGCATATCAGACATCTTGTTTTGCGGCTTAGATTTTGAAATAGAGTTTTCCATATTTTTACCTGCCTGTTCTGAAATATTGATTTTTGAGCAAACAAAAAAAGCGTAAACCACGGAATATACCCTGGATTTACGCTTTTGCTACTCGGTACTTTGAATTATAACAGAATTTCAAACAAAATGTCAAGCAGAAATTTAATTTTAAACATTGGAAAGTGGAAAAGTTTTCTCTGAGTTATCTGCTATAATGATTACAAAAAGAGTTTTCAACATACGATTAAATATCAAACCTGTAATAGTTTTACATATTCTGTAATTAATTGTCGAATTATGACGTAAACAGCAGAATAATTTTGTTACTGTTAAATAAAGAAGTAAGAGAAATTAACATATTCCACTGAGTTATCAACATTATGCAGTTGATTTGTGAAATGTGATTTGTTGAAAGAAAAAACTTATCAATACACAAGGAAAAGTTTTCAACATTCTGTGGAAAAGTCTGATCAAAGGAACTTTTTAATATCGTTTGCAGCGTCCTCTTCTATTTGGATAAGTCTTTTTGTGAGGTCTTTAACCTTTTCCTCGGCAGCCTCATATTCGTTGAGATAGCGTCGAAGTGACTTTACACCCATATTGCAGCCGTCTGTAATAAGATCGGCGATAACAGCGTCCGAATCCTCAACGGCAAGTTTAAAGTTAGTCTTTATCCACGACATACCCTTTGCAACGGGGTGAGGATCTTTGCCGCTGTCGTGGTAATCGTTAAGGATCTCTCTTGTATCGTTTTCAAGCTGTTCGTGCTGCTGCTTGCAGTGAGTGAGTACAGCTTTTAAGTCGCTGCTTTTAACATTATCGAGCACCTCGTCGATAGAGGATATACCCATTTTAATGCCTGCGTTACACTCACGCAAAAGCTTAATGGTATCGTCATTGATAACCTGAGTTGACATAAAAACACCCTTTCATTATAGAATGATGATAGTATAACCCGATTGTTTAAGAATATACCGATGTACAAGTTTGAGGCTGAAAGAAAAATCTGCTATGTATTATCGAGAGCTTTTCATTTAATAATATAGAAAAAGGGAGGAATTTGTGTGATTAAGAGAATTGGCAGACATACAATAGAGTTTACAGAAATGCCGAGAGTAATCGGTGCGGCGGCAGTAGTGGGAAAAAAGGAAAGCGAAGGGCCACTTTCACAGTGGTTTGATAAAACATTTATAGATACAACAATGGGCGGCGAAACATGGGAAAAAGCAGAGGCTATGTTTCAGAAAGAGGCAGTAACGGTTGCAGTAGAAAAGGCAGGCGTTAAATGTGAAAATATAGATTATATCTTTGCGGGCGATTTGCTCAACCAGTGTATATCGTCAAGCTACGGACTGCGTGATTTCGGAATACCGTTTTTGGGGCAGTACGGAGCTTGTTCTACAATGGCACAGACGATAGCGTGTGCAAGTGTTTTTGTAGAAAGCGGAGCAGGCGATATTTGTACAGCGGTAACGTCATCGCATTTTTGTTCTGCGGAAAGGCAGTTTCGATTTCCTCTGCAATACGGCGGTCAAAGAACTCCTACTGCGCAGTGGACGGTAACAGGTTCGGGAAGTATGGTGATTGCAGCTTTTGAAAACGGCGCTCTAAAAAACCCCGAACTTATAGATAATGACAGCAATATAAAAGACCAAATTGCCGTAAAGCATATCTGTACGGGAAAAATAATAGATATGGGTATAACCGACGCAAACAATATGGGAGCGGCAATGGCGGGAGCAGCGGCTGATACGATATACAGATTTTTTACCGATACAAACACCTCCCCCGACTGTTATGATATGATAGTAACGGGCGATTTGGGAAAAGTCGGAACTGATATATTGTATGAGCTTCTTGAAAAGGAGAACATTAACATTAAAGATAAACACAAGGACTGCGGACTGATGATATTTGACCTTGATACACAGGACGTACATGCGGGAGGTTCGGGCTGCGGCTGCAGTGCAAGTGTGCTGTGTTCTTATTTATATAAAAATATGCTTGCAAGAAAGCTTAATAATATTCTTTTCGTGGCAACAGGTGCGTTGATGTCGCCTACAATAGTACAGCAGGGCGAGAGTATACCGGGAATTGCCCATCTCGTGAATTTTGTAAATACAAAGTAAATTTAGCAGTAAGATTATTTATCAAATCCTTGTTTTATTTCGGCATTTGTGTTATAATTAAAAGACACAGAGAAAAATGAGCCTTTTTGATGTAAAGTGGTGATATTTATGCTGGATAAAATAAAGGCTTTTGATGATAAACTTATAAGTTCCGTATCTAAACTTCATAACCCTGTACTAAATAAAATTATGCTGATTATGACCTTTATGGGAGATCAGGGTAAGGTGTGGTTTTTGGTGTTTGCGCTGATACTGTATTTTAAGAGATCGCTGTATATGGGAACAGCGTTTTTCTCCGCACTTGCTGTAAGCTGGCTGTTTGCAGAGGTGATAATAAAAAGAATGGTAGCAAGAGTAAGACCCTGCCACAAAATTGAAGAAGAAAACCTTATACTGAAAAAAATACCGAAATTTTACTCGTTTCCCTCAAGTCATTCGGCAACGTCGTTTGCGATGTGTGCAGTGTCGTTTTTCCTTTGCAGCACATGGGTTACTTTGATAATATTTGTGATAGCGTTGGGAATATCGTTTTCAAGATTTTATTTACAGGCGCATTATATGACAGATGTTGTGTGCGGAATAGTGCTTGGAATAATCATAGGAATTGCAGCGGTTATAGTAACAGGAATGATAATACCACCCGTAAAATAAAAATAAAATAGTTATAGCCTCGGAGCGTATCCGAGGCATTTTTGTTTTTGTAAGGACATATAGTAGTATATCAGAACAAGCCGTAATGCAGACAGCAGGCGGTAATAATACAGCCGAAAAGTGCAGAGATAACAGTGTTTAAAAGAGTGTTCAGGGATAAGCGTTTATGTTTAAGATTATACGGGGGACGGATAGCGGTAAGGTAGGAATGTGCTTCGTTTTCGATTGCAGCGGCGCCGATACAGGAGTATTCGGGTTTAACGACAAGCCAGGCTTTCTCAAAATACTTGTTCTCGGTATAGTTCACTTCTAAGATTTGTCTGCTCACAGCCTTGATCATAAAGTATCTCCTTTGTAATAATTTTGTATTATTTGCAATTTTATTTTGGACGGAAAAGCAGGCGGTTATACATTTTTTAATTAAAAAATATAATTCACAGTGAAAAAAGAGGGTGTAAAAACGGTAATGTGAGCAAGATGTGGAAAACTCTGATTCTTGTCCACAATATTACAATTTGTAAAGTGGAAAACCGTGTTGAAGATGTGGAAAACCCTGTGGAAAGAGTTGATAACTATAAAAAAAGTTCCGATACGACTTGAATAATTACAAACTTGTAACTGTTGATAAACTTCGACACAATTCAACTTGTGGAAAACTCTGTTGAATGTTAGGAAAACGTTATAACAAACAGTAATAATACCATTGTCAATACTCTACTGAAATTTAATTAAATTTGTGTTTTTGAAGTAATTTCTTAAAGATTGTGTCAACTTTAGGGATAAAATTACAGAAAAAATAAAAAAATTACAGATTATTAACGAATTTCGGCGTATCTGTAACCGCTTATACGGGGCGAATATTAAAACTTTACTATAATATTGTAATATGGTCTGGAAGTATGGTATAATAGTTGTAAAGACGCATACAAAAAATAGAGTGTGTGAAAAATTAAAGGAGGTGTATGGTATGAATTGTCCGTTTTGCGGAGGAGAGATGAGGAAAGGAACTCTGTCAACCGACGGCAGAACTTTGCTAAGGTGGAACGGTGACGGCGAGAGCAGAGGGCTGCTCGGAGTTATATCGGGAAAGGGCATTATAAAAAATGCAAGAATGGTGAATAACAGGTGCGAGTTGGTTTCTTATATATGTAACAGATGTGGGAAACTGGTTGCAGATGTTAGGGTTGAGCAGATGTAAGAAGTCGGGCAGATAGATATTGGGTGGTTTTAAACTGCGATTACCGAATGTTTGTCTGTCCTCTCTTGTCTGCAACATTCTTCCTATTTTCTTTATTACCTTGTTTCTTTATTATGTTGTTGTTTGAATTACGCCTGTTTTCCTTTAAAGTGTGATTTGAGTGTAAAAAGGGTGTTGGCTTGATAAAGTGAAGCGGTATTTTAAGATTTTACAGGCTGTTGATTTCGGGACATTTTTTTAAAAAGAGCTTTATAAAAATACTCTGTCATTATAAAAAGGGTATCTGCATATGTTTTACCGCAAAAAATAAATTCCCCAAAATCTCAAAAAAATTTTTCAAAAGGTGTTGACAAAAGTCAAAAAGTTTGATATTATAGATAAGCACTCTTACGGAGGGCAAACACAAAGGAACAAAAAAGCCCGATAAAATGCGGAGATTTTTGAATTTGTGTAAAATGATATCATAATATTTTGAGTTTAGAGAATTTAACAGTATTTACAAAAGCTTTAAAAAAGTTT
>CACWKD010000076.1 GCA_902761345.1 uncultured Ruminococcus sp.
AATACTGACGGTGAGGATTATATATTGTCTCTTGAAAACTATGTAAAGTATACTGATAATGAAATAAAAGTTGTTTACACATCAAGCGATGCCTCACGAACAAAAACAAAGCCTCTTAAAATGACCTATGATTTGGAGCTTTGTATTGATGATTTCGTATACGGCAATCAAAATCTCTTGGAGCTCTATTTGCCGGACACATTAAACAATAAACTGCTAAAAATAACAATCGATGGCAAACAGTATCAATTCAAGCGATCAAGCACTGTAAACAACATGCTTGAACTTGACATTTCAAATTTCAGGGCAGGTACCTATACATTGTTCATGTCATATCCGGATGACGGGAAATTCTATCCGCTGAACAGGACCTGCAATTTCACAGTATATTATTCAATTCATGTTCCGGATTATTTCAATTATGCCAGTTCGCTAAAGGTCTTTTTAAATCTTCCAAAGGATGCAAATGGAAATTTGGATGTTTATGTCGACGGTCAATACTTCGGCTCAGGCAAATTTTCAAACGGGTCTATATTCCTGATAGGACGTACTCTTCTGTATTCATACGAACGCTGCTTGAGCGGTTCTTCCTCATTATCCTGTATATCGTCATCATCAAGAGTTAGGTCTGATAAGTCGCTGTTATTGTCTACTACATCTACGTCAAAGTCCGATGTATCGTATTTTTCTTCCGCTATATCGGCTGTGTCGTCCTCTGTAAGGCTTAAAAGCGAATCGGAATGTACCTTGTTTTCAAGCGGCTGCGCAGGCTCGGGTACACTTGTCACTGTTTCGTCATTATCACGGCTTGCAGCTAATCTTCGTGACGGCAAAGAGGTACTATCGTCTGTATCCATACTGCCTTTTATGATAACACTGTCATTTTTTACTACGTTTGGAATGATAACCTCTCTTGTCTGAGTTAAATCAATTCTTTCATTTTCTTCTCGGCTCATAGAAACGCTCTCCTTTATGGGTTCCATAACTATTGTTTGTGTATCTGTCATTGCAGGTGTGGAGGCTTCGGGCTTATTCGACATTTTATCTATCAGATCGTTCCATTTCCTTGTAAATTCGTGATCCGCAAAGTAAACAAAGCCATTCGTACAAAGCACAAATACATCGGGAGCACCCAATTCGTCTGTGAGCTTCTTTCTTAGCTCATCATCATTTACAGGGGTACAGGGATACAGTATTTCGGGCTTGTCGGGAGGACAGTCGGGAGTATATTTAAGCATTACGGTAACACCGTTTTTGTTAAAATAAGCAAGCTCCAATACAGGCTGTTCGCTTGTATCATCATAGTACTTTGTTTTTACCCAATTGTGGTATGTACCAAAGTATATACACTTCCTGAGTACCGTACCCGAACGGTCACGTATCTCTACTCTGTAATTCTGATTATTTCGGGAAACCACTCTCTCTACTATATGAGTTTCGTTATATACACGCCATTTGAGAATGGTATCCTCGTTTAGGTTATAATTATATCTGTAAATAACGTCGTTTACACGTTTATTCGTTTTCAGCTTCTGAGTTTTCAGCCCTGATTCGTAATATTTTTTTCTTACAACTGTAAGCATATCTGCGTATGGGTTTGCGTTATCATACTTTGTACAAAAAACGCCATAGTAATGAACTGAATTTTTCAGAAAGAATGTCAGATCCCCTGCCATTTTAAGACTCCTTTTCAATAGTGCATTCGTATTAATTATATGATAAATGGGGGAACAATTCAAGGTTTTTTGGGTAATTATGTCGGTTGTAACTTTATTGTAACCTTTTTTAGAAGTAAAAAACGGCAGAAAAATTTTTTTATAAAAAGGGGTTGATTTTATTATTGATGTGTGCTATAATATATATCGTTGATTGAAAGACATCCGGGTGTGGCGCAGTTTGGTAGCGCGCTTGAATGGGGTTCAAGAGGCCGCTGGTTCGACTCCAGTCACTCGGACTTAAATTTATTGTAAAAACCGCATGAATGCTAAGAACATTAGAATTCATACGGTTTTTTCTTTGCTAAAAAATATTTATATTAAGATCGTAATATATTATCGGGTGACTTATTATGAGAACTATTACAATTAACAAAAATGACGCCGAACAAAGGCTTGATAAATTTTTAAGTAAACGCTTCAAAACTATGCCTAAGCCTCTTATGTACAAATATATCCGCACAAAATATATTAAAGTCAATGGCAAAAAGTGCGAGATCTCTACAAGGCTGCACGAGGGTGATGTCATTACTTTATATATTAAAGACGAGTTTTTTGAAGCGCCGGTGTACGATACCTTTGATTTTCTGAAAGCGCCCGTAAAGCTTGACATTATTTATGAGGACGAAAACATCTTACTGCTCAATAAGCCTGTCGGTCTGTTATGTCACCCTGATGAAAACTATCATTTTGATTCGCTTCTTGCAAGATTACAGCATTATCTTTACGACAAAAAGGAATATGACCCCAAAGCGGAAAACTCCTTTGCCCCCGCTCTTGCAAACCGTATCGACAGAAATACAGGAGGAATTGTTATTGCCTGCAAAAATGCCGAATCACTGCGAATACTTAATCAGAAAATAAAGGACAGAGAACTTAAAAAGCTCTACCTATGTGTAGTTCACGGAATACCCAAAAAAAAGCAGGATACGCTTACAGCATATCTTGAAAAGAACGAAAGCCAAAACCGAGTTTACGTTTCCTCCAAGCCGTCTAAGAACAGTAAGACAATTAAAACAAGCTATAAGGTTTTGAAAGAATTTAACAATATGAGCCTGCTTGAAATTGATCTTCTTACAGGACGAACTCACCAGATAAGGGCACATATGGCATATATCGGACACCCGCTTGTCGGCGACGGTAAATACGGTACAAATAAACAAAACAAAGTAACCGCTCTAAAATGGCAGGCACTTTGTTCTTACAAGCTGATTTTTGAATTTACAACAGACAGCGGTATTCTTGAGTACCTCAACGGACGCTCATTTGAAGTTGAGGATATATGGTTTAGAAAATATATTAAATATTGATTTGGAAACACTATACACGATTTGAGGAATTCATTATTTTATTCAACTAATTGCATAAGGGGGAGAGCTGCTATTATCGGGTTCTCCCCCTTTTACAATCATATTGCAGACGACATAAATCTTAACCTAATGCATAATTTTGGAAAGTGGTATTAATGAATAATGAAGATTGAATAATGAATAGTGAATAATATCGGAAAGCCTGCGGCTTTGGAATTATAGGTTTTTAGACAAATGTTACTTTGAACTATGAACTTTGAGCTTTGAGCTTAGAAATGCAACACACTAATCACTATCACACAAAAGAATCTTTTCAAGGACGTTTACTATAATTAATAGCAAAAAAAATCCAATATTATTATCCAATTGCCCAAACAGATTATTATCCTAATTCATATAAAATTATTTACAATTTCTATTATATCATTAAATATCGGTATTGCGGGGAGAAGTATCAGCAGTTTTCCCACTATCTCCAATTGTGAAGCAACCGACATACTGCCGTTCTCCTTACAGATATTTACAGAGATCTGAGTAATATAACATATTCCAAGTGATTTTATCAGTATATTTATGTAATCGCTGTTAATTGTGCTTTTTTCTGTAAGTGTTCTCATCGAATTAAAAATCACATCTACCGTCGGCAAGTACATTACTATTATCATTACTGCGCAGGAAATCAGCATTAAAGACGATGTTTCGGGGCTGTATTTTCTGAGAGCTATGCTCGAGATCGCCGCAAAGACACCTAAAACACATATTGATACTATATTCATCGTTACAACCCAAAAATAGATTTTAAGTCGGAAAACAGCGAACTTATTTGCTGTACCACCATTGTAAGAACTATCACCAAGCCGGCAAGAGCAGTGAGCATAGCTTGATCGTCCCTGCCGGCTTTTGACAAAACCTGCGTTAATACAGCTACTATCATTCCTATTGCAGATATTCGAAACAGTAAATCTATACCCATTTGCAAATCCCCTCTTTTATAACAATATTATTGCCAGAACCGCTCCCGAATATACTGATACCGACATTACAACTTTTGATTTTCTTTCATTCTCCCGTACCGCCTCTGCTATCATACTTTCAATCTGTACAACAGCATTTTCTATCAAAGCTGCCTGACTTTCACAGTCACTGCTGCCTAATTGTGAAAAAACATTTTCTATATAATTTCTCTCTCGTGCAAGCAGTATTTCCGGCACGTCCGATAATTCTATCCCTCTTTTCACACTGTACATAACGCTGTTTTCCTCACCCAACAGACGGGCGATATTATCTATCATGCCTCCTGCCGTATCTCCCTCATACTCTGAAAACATCTCGTATAATATCGGCATATCATAGCTGAGTTTTCTTTTGGCATACAACAGAAAATCCTTTATTGATATTAGTCTTTGTATATGATTTACAAGCCTTTGCTTTAAACTTACTCCTATCAGTACTCCCGATGTCATTATCATTACTGCGCCTGCGGCTTTAATCAGCATATAATTCCTCCTTTGTAACTATCCTGTTTATTTTTGCAGGGGTGTTACAGTCGAGAAATACTATCTTTCCAAATGCGTTTGTATCTACAAGCGCTCTGAATGAACTGTTACTTTTTGCACTCTCCGCACTGTCGCAGTGAAGCGATGCTATTAATCTTACTCCGTAATTCAGAGTATATATAACGCTTTGCACATCTGTTCCCGTAAGCTCATCACATATTATATATTCGGGCGACATCGTTCTGATAGCGTCTATTATCGCCTTGTTCTTTGGGTAACCGCTGTATATATCGCACAAGCCTGTATCGTAGCAGTATTCGCCTGCATAGCGTGCCGTTATCTCTCCTCTTTCGTCCGCAATCGTAACTTTCTTCATCATATCCGATGACAATGCTCGTCCTATATCACGCAAAAGAGTTGTTTTTCCCGAGGACGGTACTCCGCATATCAGAATTCCCGAGGATATCCCTGTCCTGCTTAGAAGCTCGTTACTGCACCCTATAAACTCGTGAGCTATACGAATATTAAGTGATGATATATCCGATACCGCTCGTACCCTGCTGTCACTCAATACGGCAGTTCCGCATACTCCTATCCTGTGACCTCCGCATATAGTTACAAAGCCGTTATTTATATCGGACTGATATTTATATACCGAATACTCACATATTCGTGAAAAAGCATTCTTTATCTCCCTTGACGAAAACTTTATACACTCTTCATTTAGCAGAGTATGTCTGTCCGCCAAAACCATATCGCCGTCCTCTGTAATTACATAGGGGATATTTGAAATATAGATTATCACAGGCTTATTGCTGCGTATTCTTATCTCGCTTATTAATTCATCTTTGACTTTTAACGCTTTGCAAAACTTCTCCGAAAAACTGTTCAATACAGGTATCAAGTTTTTATCCATCATTTTCTGCACGTCCTTTCTTGTGTTTATTATATGCAGACGTACAAAAAAATAGAACAGAGAAAATTGTATTCTCTGTTCCGGTAATAATTTAACCTGTTGTGCTGTTAAATTCTGCTTATCATTTGAGTGTTGCACATCTTTTTTTGTTGCCATATTACAGTAGGAAACTATATCATAGTTTACATTTAAGGGCATTTTTTGCCAAATGCCCCTCTTTCTCAAACAGTCCACCGGACTGTTTGAGAAATTCACCCCAAAAGGGCTGGAGTGTGCCTTCGGCGAGCAGGGACGCTGTCCCTGCACCCTGCAAACGCCCGTAGGAAGTACCCTTGGGGTGCCTTTTGAAAAAGGTTTGATCGAAAACTTTA
>CACWKD010000077.1 GCA_902761345.1 uncultured Ruminococcus sp.
AATTAAATTATACCACAAAACGGAGAAAAAGTCAGTTGTTAAACATCAAAAAAGTCGGCTGTTTATGCGCACTTATGGCATTTTGCAATCGACTATTAATGTATGTAAAGGAGGAAATCAGACAAGTGACAAAAAGAATAATATCAATTTTTCTTATTACCGTTTTAATGTTCACAATTATTCCATCATCTGCATTTGCGGTTACTGAGAGCCAAATAGCAGAAGACGGAGAATACACAAGTGCATATTTATACGGCTATAAAAAAGGAGAACGAAAATACCGTGCTGATCTTACAGTATGTGTAGAAAACGGACTTATCAGTACACTGTATATAAGCAACAGTTCAAGCGATAAACTCTACAAAGCTTTTACACCGCAGCTTATAACAGCTTATACCAACATACCTGCAAGTATATCCTATGTACAGGCAGTAGAGGAGGATAGCAGCTCGGAATATGATGCAGTTTCAAGTTCAAGTGTGAAATCTTCGTATTCAAAAAGTGCTAAGTATTCCGTTAATCTGAAAGAGGCTATTATAGACGCTCTCAGTTCTGCACCTGCAAAGGAAAATACGTCAAGCGGTACGGTGTATACAGGTTCAACAAAGGTAAACAATTATGACCTAACAATGAACGTAACTGTTTCCAATGATACGATTGTAGATATAGAGGCGGACAAGGATAAATCCACGGGTTCATGGGATACTCTGGTAAATAATTTAAAATCAAGCTATGTCGGCAAAAATACGGACGGTATAGATGCAGTAACAGGTGCAACGCCTTACACAACAGCCGTAAACACAGCGGTCATTGATGCATTGTCATCTGCAAGCATATCAACGCAGCCTACGATATTAGATAACGGCGAAAATCAGAAATGGACTAAAGGCAGCGTCAAAAAGCTTACATTCAAGTCAAGCTCAGAACTTATAAAGTTCTTAAAGCTTTTGATTGACGGCAACGAGGTATCAAGCGGTTACTACACGACAAAGAGTGGTTCTACAATAGTGGAAATCGATTCTTCTTATCTTGAAACATTGTCGTCAGGCGAGCATACGGTTTCGATAGTATCAACAGACGGTACGGCAAGCACAAAGTTTACGGTACAGTCTTCGGGGAGCTCGGCAGGAGCAACGGCACCTACACCTACCGGAAAGCTAAGTACTAAAGCTCAGTATGGAACAACATATTATTACATTTCATTTGGGATAAACACATATAGTTACTTAGCTGGTAATGGATACAGAGGTGAAAATGTAACAATTACTGTTAATGGTATAGAATATTCATATGGAAGTGGACAAAATAGTTGGAGCGATGATTATGACGGAGATGTTGCAAGAGGATGTTTAAAACTTGCAAATACTGCTTTCGTAGAGGGCGAGAATACAATTAACATTGTTGCATCAGGATATAATGATCAAACTTTCTATGCTGATACGACGAATATGATAGTTTCCTTAATACCATCAGGAGTAGATCCTGACGATCCTGATGATCCCGACGACCCGCAGGACGAAGAAGATCTTCCCGTACCCGACCATGTAAAATCCATATCAGGCTCGGGCGATGATTACACTATCAGTTTGAATGTAACAGGTAAAGATGTAACCTCATCGTCCACAACCACAACTCCGGGCAGTACGGTAAATAAGGGTACAAATCTTGTAATGGTAATCGATATATCGGGGTCTATAGTTGGCAAGGAAACAGCACTGAATAATGCGATTAAATCGCTTGTAAATGGATTGCCCGACAGTTCTCAGGTTGGTATAGTGACTTTCAATGAGAGTGCGTCAATGAGCAAAATTTACAGCAAGAGTACGATTTCGGGACTTAGCTTCAGCGGAGTTAGCAATGCAGGTACAAATATGTCGACAGGCATTACTGCGGCGACAACGCTTTTGAACGGCTCAGGCTGGACGAACAGCGATAATAACAAGGCTATGGTAATTATCTCCGATTTTGATGCCGATGATTACACGAACTCAATAAACAGTGCAAAAACAGCCAAAAACGGAGGAATCACAATATATTCTGTTAATATTGATGGAACGACTGTGGGTGATGCTAAGCTTACCAAGCTTACTACCGATAACAGAGAGGCGAGTGTAACTGACTTCACAAAATATATTTCAAGCCAATATCCGAATGCAAGCGCTGTCAATAATTCTATGTTTGGTATGTTTAATAAGGCAACGGTCACCGCAGGAACAGCCGATAACAGCAAGACTTATGTCTACGGTGTCAGCGACGGAAACTGGAGCGAAATTTTTGCGGAAATTCAGGAAACTCAAGGAGTTACCACTGTAACCGAAGTTACTCTCCACACAAATAAGGTTGTAATAGAAGATGTTCTTTCAGATTACGTTGAGCTTTCCGGATCCGGTACAAATTACGGAATAACGGTTGACGGCTTGACCTCTTCTCAGTATACGGTTGAGGTATCGGGTAAAAAGGTAACTGTTACATTCGGAAATAACGTAGAACTTACAGATGGTATAACATATACTGTAAAAATCCCGGTTAAGCCTACAGATAAGGTTGAGGAAGAAGCTGAAAAGGCTGCAAGCGATACGGTTTTGTTACCGAGTAATAACGGTGCAAAACTTACTTATGCTTACGGTGACAACGATGCAAAAACTGTTGTGTATTCAGAAACACCTACAATTGAGGTATCAAAGCAGTATACACATACTTTATCTTATGATCTGAATGGCGGTACGGGTGATTTTGCCGATCAGAGCAAAACTACAACAGTTTCCTCTTACGAGTTCACAATAAGCTCTACAAACCCTGTAAGAGAAAATCACAAATTCTTAGGCTGGGCTGACAGTGCGGACGCTGAAACAGCAAACTATCAACCGAACGGAAAGATCACAGTTTCGTACGATAAAACGATTTATGCTGTTTGGGAGAAAAACACAGCGACAGTAACATGGAAAAATGAGGACGGCACGGTTCTCAGAACAGATGAAAATGTTGAATACGGCACAACACCCACATATGACGGAGCAACACCGACAAAAGCCGCAACAGCAGAGTATACTTATACATTTGCAGGCTGGACACCGGAAATAACATCAAGAACAGCTATACAGTAACATGGAAAAATGAGGACAGCACGGTTCTCAGAACAGATGAAAATGTTGAATACGGCACAACACCTACATATAAAGGAGAAACACCGACAAAAGCCGCAACAGCAGAGTATACTTATACATTTGCAGGCTGGACACCGGAAATAACATCTGTAACAGGCAATGTTACTTATACAGCAACATTTACAGAAATAAAGAACAGCTATACAGTAACATGGAAAAATGAGGACGGCACGGTTCTCGAAAAAGATGAAAATGTTGAATACGGCACAACACCCACATATGACGGAGCAACACCGACAAAAGCCGCAACAGCAGAAAACACGTATACATTCAGCGGCTGGGACAAGGAAATTACCGCAGTAACCGGAGATGTAACGTATACCGCACAGTTCGGCGATACAACAAATGAATATACGGTAATTTTCTATGACGAGGACGGCGAAACCGTACTTTATACACAAACTGTTGCATACGGTGAAGTTCCCGAGTATAATGGCAAAACACCCGAAAAGGCTGACGATGAGATATACAGCTACACATTCAACGGCTGGGACAGGGATCTTACAGAAGTAACAAGCGATACCTCCTATACTGCTTTTTATACAAGCGAGCAGACGGCTTTCCGTATATTCATTGATGATTATACAAATGATAAAGCTTCTGTTGACGGTGTAGTATCTGGCAATTATTACAGAGGAGAAGTAAAGTTCATTGTTGCGGCTGATAATGCAGTAGCATTCGGCATTGATAATAAGGACGATACATATACCCGTATGTACTGCGAGGAAAAGGATAACGTAGCTTATGAATTTACAGTAAATGTAACAGATCACGATGTATATCTTGTAGAGGGATTCAAGGGTGACATTGACCTTAACGGTAAGATTCAGCTGAGGGATTCATCAAAAATTGCGGACTATATGGTTCATTTATATGAGATTAACGGCTCATTAAATAAGTTTATTGGTGATGTGGATTCTAACGGAAAGATTCAACTTAGAGATTCATCAAAGATTGCCGATAGTATAGTTCATTTGTATAACATTGAGTGGGATTTAGAACAGTAATTTATTAGTAATGTTCTCCGAAGTTCTTTTTGGAGTTCGGAGAACATGTTTTAAAGGAGAAAAGTATGAAAAAGTTAAGAATAGGAAATAAAGTATCTGCATTTTTACTTGCAGCAGTAATGATTTTTAGTGTTTTTAGTGTGCTTTCTGCTAAAGCAGACGAATCAGTAGCAACAGTGAATGCAACGCCAAAAAACGCAGAAATTAACTTTACTGCTGAAAGAAGTGATGATGTTATTACCGTAAATTTTGTGGCTGCAAAAGACGATCTTGATATTAGAGGATTATTTTTTACACAATCTTTTGAAGATGGTATGGAGTACCAATACACAACCAATACTGATATTTCTTCCATTTATCCTGCGAAAACTTATAATTATTCTACAAAAGAAATGGCTTTTACAGGTTCTTCGACTCCTTTGCCTAAGAAAGGCGATGTGGTTGCTTCTTTTTCTTACGTGATTTATAACGGTTTTGAATCAGAAAAAGATTATGTATTCACGTATAGGTTTGATGAAGCTTATGGAGAGCAGGGAAATAATGATTCCTATGAAGTATATGAAGATTTGGAAGACCAAACTTTTACAGTTACCTACCGTGAAGACCCCGTAACAGTGTATCATAATGTTACATTCGTAAACAACGGTACACAGTACGGTGAAGTTGTTACGGTTGAAGACAGCGAAGCAGTATCTGCACCCGAAACAGCTCCTACAAAGGAAAATGCTACATTCAAGCACTGGTCACTTACAAACGGCGGTACAGCTTATGATTTTGCAACTCCGGTCACAGATGATCTTACTCTTTATGCTGTGTATGATGCTGAAACTATGAACGGCAGCAATACTGTTGATCTCTCTAAGGTTGAGATCAAGAAGACATTAAACAAAGATGCTAACGTTTCTGTTAATGAAACATTTACCTTTAAACTCGAATATGTAAGTATGGAGCCTACATCATCATCTGCTAAGGTTGCAGATGTAACAGATATCCCAAACAATATCACGGCTTCAATCAATAACTCCGGTTCTGTTAATCTTACAAACGCAGAGTTTCCGATCGGCGGTGTTTATACTTATAAGGTGACAGAGGTAAAAGGTTCAACCCCCGGTATGATTTACGATAATATAGAGTACACTCTTGATCTTGAAATTGAGGAAAACAATAACGGCAATCTTGAGCTTGATACTGTTGTTGTAAAGAAGAACGGCGAGAAAGCTTCACTTGATTTCACTAACTACTATGCTCCTACAACAACTCTTAAGGTTAGTAAAAAGGTTACAGGAGATGGAAATAATCCTTTAAGAGATAATAAGAAGTTTAACTTTACTATTACGTTTACAGAGTCAACTGTTTCAAATAATCAGAAGGTAACAGTAAACGGAACAGAGCTTGTTTACGGTACTGCTTTTGATTTTACACTTGGTAATGGTGATGAACTTGAATTTACAAATATTCCGGAAGGCACAAAATATACAATCACTGAAAAAGGCGAAGAGTATTACACTCCGTCTGAAGAGATTGTTTCAGGTGACACAAGCAATAAGGAGAATGGTACCTATGCTTCTGACCTTACTGTATCTGATATAACGATCGTAAAGGGTACAAATGAAGCGAAAATTACAAATGCTTATAGTATTACACCTCCGACAGGATTATTCTTCAACAATGATATGTTCGTAATTCTTGCGGTTGCCATTCTTGGTTTGACCGGTACATTTATCATAAACCGTAAACTTAATAAAGCAAGAAAAGTAAAAATACTATTTCGGAGGGGGACATAATGATGAAGAAAACGCTGTTTGTTATCTATACAGCTGTATAACTGATAAATATTGAAACTAAAGCAGAGTACCGATTTTTAGGTGCTCTGCTTGATGTTGATTTTAAAGGAATACAATGAATAGCAGAAATTTAATCGGATATATAATAAGAGCCACTGAAAAAATTTTAATCGTATGTGTGTTATCGTTTTTTTGTTAATAATTACACTTTCACTGTTTATCCTGATGGATAATAAAAAAATAATTTCAGAAGCCGAAAGCTCTAACTATAAAGCTTATAAACCTGTAAAGGATGATACTCTTTCTTTTAATGAATTGAAAAACATTAATAATGATGTTATAGGGTGGATAACAATAGATAATACATCAATTGACTATCCTCTTGCACAGGGAGAAACGAATGAAACCTACATAAATAAATCAATATACGGAGATTTTAGTCTTACAGGAGCAATTTTTCTGGACTCTCGTAATTCAACTGATCCGACAACAAATACGGTTTCCATAATATACGGACATAATATGGTCGGAGATGCAATGTTTGGCGGAATAGATCTATTTGAAGATCTTGATTATTTCAACAATCATCTTACAGGAACGTTGTTTATTAACGAAGAATACTATAAGCTGGATATCTTCTCTTTCTTCAAAACAAACGGATATAACAGTTATGTATATAATACATCGATAAACAAAGATGATTACAATAATTGGGTGAATACTATTGTTTCAATGTCTGTTAATCGGACAAACAATATTCCGCAGGGAGAACCTGTTTTGTTATTGAGTACGTGCTCTAAGGATGAAACAGACGGACGCTGCCTGCTTGCAGCAACAATTTCCGAGGGTTATGCCCCTTTGGAAGGAAAAGAAGACAACAGTCAGAAAGAACATACAATTCGTTTAACGAATTATAATTTAGAGAGAATAGAAATCAAATATATTGTTGCTTACTTTTTTGTTCTGTTAATATTAACTGTACTATTTATGAAGAAGAGGTAAATCATGACGGATCGATTGAATATAGATATATCTAATGAAGCTTCCGATGATAAAACCAATGATTTAAATGAAGTCAATCAAAAAAAGCACCCGAAAGAACACTGCTTTATGATATAATTGCATTTGTAATTAAGATAGGATGGATCGGATTGGTCTTTTTGTTGATCTTTAAATTTATGGTTGGTATTATGGTAAATCATGGGGATAGAATGTCGCCTGCGTTTTCGGATTCCGATCTGATAGCATATTACAGGTTAGCAGACGAATTCGAAGTAGGAGATTGTGTAGTTTATGTCGGAGAATAAAATTCTTTACTGCTTGGCAGAGTGGTAGCAAAAGAGGGCGATACAGTTGATATTACGTCTGAAGGAGTAATGGTAAACGGATATTACAGAACAGAGGATTATGCAAAAGGCGATACTGTTTTGTTTGAAGGAGGAGTCGAGTTTCCTATTACGTTGTCACAAGGAAAATATTTTGTACTCGCTGATGATCGTTCTCAGGGTTCTGACAGCAGAAATTACGGAGCTTTATCAACCGGTATTATTAGAGACCGAGTTTTGATTTCAATAAGATGGAGAAATTTTTAGTTTAATATAAGCAATATGTAAATAAATCAAATCAACCGCCCTGAGTGATCAAGGCGGTGTTTTTTTAAAAGAAACGGTACAGTGTAATCTCACTTTTATGAAATCCAATAGTTAAAGATATTTTTTATGTATACTTTTCCGGAAAATCGCTCATAACAAGAATGGTAATAATTTTTACTAAAGATTCATTGTTTACAGTGAGTTTTTAATAAACTGTTATTATACTTGATTTTTATCAGAGAATTATGTTATAGTATATAACGTGTAAAGAAATGGGCGAGGAGAACAATTATGACATTAAATGAACTGAGTATAGGTCAGACGGCCGTTGTAACAAAGATCGGAGGCGACGGAGCACTTCGTCAGCATTTTCTTGATATGGGTCTTATACCGGGAACAGAGGTTACTGTTGAAAAATTTGCACCTATGGGTGACCCTATGGAGTTAATGCTTCACGGATACGAGCTTACGTTACGTTTGTCTGACGCTAAAAATATTGAAATAAAAAAATTAAAGCAAAAGGAAAAGCTTTCTGAAAAAAGAACTGAAAAACGACATACCGATCATCCGGGACTTGGCGAGGGTGGCAAGTTTCACCCCAAAGGCAGCGGAACACCTTTACCTGATGGAACTGTTCTGACATTTGCTCTTGTTGGAAATCAAAACTGCGGAAAAACTACACTATTTAACCGGCTGACAGGTGCAAAACAGCACGTTGGAAATTTTCCGGGAGTTACCGTTGATAGGAAGGATGGTATAATAAAGGGGTATCCTGATACAAAAATCACCGATCTTCCCGGAATTTATTCAATGTCACCGTACAGCAGTGAGGAAATAGTGTCACGAAATTTTGTACTGCATGAAAAACCTCACGCCATAATAAATATTGTTGATGCTACCAATATTGAACGCAATCTTTATTTGACAATGCAGCTTCTTGAAATGAATATACCGATGGTAGTAGCTTTGAATATGATGGACGAATTAACGTCTAATGGCGGAAGTATAGATATTAATAAAATGGAAAAGCAGCTTGGTGTGCCTGTTGTACCTATATCTGCGGCGAAGAACTTTGGTATAGAAGAGTTGGTGGAGCATGCCGTACATATTGCAAAATATCAGGAAAAACCATTAAGACAAGATTTTTGCAACAAGATGGAGCATAAAGGAGCGGTACACCGATGTCTGCATAGTATTTGTCATCTGATTGAAGATCATGCGGAGAAAGCTGAACTGCCAATTCGTTTTGCCGCAAGTAAGATTGTTGAGGGCG
>CACWKD010000078.1 GCA_902761345.1 uncultured Ruminococcus sp.
CATTTTTGAGATGTCAAGCAGTTCTCAGCCCTTACGGGCTGACGGCAATTCATCCCCGACCTATAGAGGTCGGAGTCTTCTTGCCGAAGTAGGATAAATCCGCAAAATTCATACGCTCCATAGTAAACATCGTACGGTTTGCTTGGGTTTACTTTGATTTTGATTTTGCTGCCTCTGTGTTTAAAAGTCAAAGCAGCTTTGTGTACCTTGCTTGTATAGGAATTGCCGTCATATTTGTAGGTGATTTGATGCATTGTACTTGTGTCCTCCTCGGCAAATGTGGATAGTACCTCAGCGGTTACAGTGGGGTAGTCTTTCCGATTCCTGTTATACAGAAAAATCCCGCCTGCATTCAGAAGTATAGTTACCGCTAAAAGTATCACGGTAACTTTGAGTAATGTTTTGTTTGACGCAGGGGCTGTTGATGAATAAACTACTTTCATTTTTATGTACCCTTCAAAGCTTGATGTATATTATTTATTCATAGCAAGCAGTATTTCTACGGTAATCCTAACACGAGTTACAGTGATTTTACTGCTCATCATCGTTGCTGTGCGAGCTTAAAATCTCAAAGTCACTTTGAAGATAATTTCCGGGGTTACGGTTTCTGAAGCGTATAGTTTGTTCTTTTTCCTTTTTCATAAGGTAAGACGTTCCGATCACAGCCAGAACAGCCAATATATCTACCATACCGTACACCATTCCCGCACCTCTTACAATATTTGAAGATGGTGCTTTAGGGTTGATTTGTATCTTTACATTCTCTCCCACAGCGGCATTGTAGTGTTCGGTATATGTTACTCGCCTGTGTGTGGTATACTGTAAACCATTGTAGTCAAAATTATACACAATATAGTAAAATATATTGTCTTCATCTGAAAAAGTATACTTGTCTGAAATTTCGGCATTTACTTTTGTATAATTAAACTCCTGTGACGCATAAACAACAGTGAGAACAAGCATAACTGCTGCAAAGAGAATAGACAATACATAGTATAACTTTGTTTTAACCGAAATATCATTATCGAAAATTATGTCCTTGTTTTTTGTATAATATTCATTGTTCGGCTACCCTTTTAGACGTATATGGTGTCTACTGCTCCATAGCAAACAGTATCTCTCTGATAATCTTGCACGCAACGGCAGTTGATACGCCGCTGTGGTCATAGTGCGGACTAAGCTCGTTTACGTCACACCCTACAATATTAAGTGATGAACAAACTTGTGTAACTGCACGTCTTAACTCCTCAAAGCTTACGCCGCCTGCTTCGGGTGTACCTGTTCCGGGGAAAATCGACGGGTCAAGCACATCGAGGTCAAGCGTAAAATAAACAGGCTTTCTTGTTAAATCTTTTATCACGCTTGGAACATCTTCAAGACTGAACGGGTGCATATCGGTGTGAGTTTTAGCAAACTCAAACTCTGAACGCTCGCCCGAACGTATGCCGAATTGATGTATGCGGTCATCTCCGATAATATCCCAGCAGCGTCTTAAAACACAAGCGTGTGAATTTTTAACGCCTAAATAATCCTCTCTTAGATCTGCGTGTGCGTCAAAATGTATGATATGCACATCGGGGTATCTCTCCGCAATCGCTCTAAACACACCGAGGGTCACCAAATGTTCGCCGCCTATCATCATAGGACGCTTTCCGTCATCGAGGATAGTTTTAGCACGCTCCTCTATCTGTTCAAGGCAAGCGTTAGTATCTCCTATTCTAAGCTCGATATCTCCGCTGTCGAAAACGTAAATATCCTCTAAATCTCTGTTCTGATACGGGCTGTATGTTTCTATGCCGTATGACTCGCTGCGAATTGCAGACGGACCGAAGCGTGTACCGGGGCGAAAAGATGTTGTTGAATCGAACGGCGCTCCGAATATTACAGTTCTTGCGTCATTGTAATCGCAGTCGCAGGCGATAAATGTTTCTATGTTTTTATTCAACACTTTTAAGCAGCTCCTCTACATAAGCAGGAATATAGAAAGCACCCTTATGCAGCGTTGTCGTATAGTAACGGCAGGTAAGGGCACGCATATTCCAGCGTGTTTCGTTCAAATCTCTCAAAGGGTGGTATTTTTTTGAGGCAAATCCAAAAAGCCAGTGTCCCGAGGGGTAAGTCGGTATATGTGCCTGATACACTTTAGCTATCGGGAATGTATTCACTATGTTTTTGTGTGCCCTTTGACAAGCCTGTGCGTCCTCGGGGTAGAACGGACTTTCGTGCTGGTTGATAAGGATACCGTCATCTTTTAGTGCCTTATAGCAGTTGCCGTAAAATTCCTTTGTAAAAAGCCCCTCGCCCGGACCGAACGGGTCTGTCGAGTCAACAATGATAAGGTCGTACTCATTTTCTTTGAAACGTACAAAGCGAAGTCCGTCCTCAAAATGCAGTGTAAGCCTTGGGTCGTCAAAACGGCACGCAGTCTGGGGGAGATACTTTTTGCATACCTCAACGACAAGAGGGTCTATTTCAACCATATCTATATGTTCAATGTCGTGATAGCGTACAAGCTCACGAACAACTCCGCCGTCGCCTGCGCCTATAACAAGAATATTCTTTACATTCGGGTGAACCGCCATAGGAACGTGAGTTATCATTTCGTGATAGATAAACTCGTCCTTTTCTGTAAGCATCATATAGCCGTCCAGCGTTAAAAATCTGCCGAACTCAGGCGATTCAAATACATCTATTCGCTGAAATTCACTTTTGCCGCTGTACAGCTGTTTATCCACACGGATAGATATTTGTACATTCGGCGTATGATTTTCGGAAAACCAAAATTCCATATTTACCTCCTTGTTTATTTAGCTGTTAGTTTATAGTCCAAAGTTATTAGTCTGAGATTTGCGTTTAACTCCCAACTTTAAACTTTAAACTAACAACTCATTTAATAACATTAAGCGTATTAACATCGGGGTCTTCGGGACCTGTAAGACTGCACCCCTTTTCTTTTGCGTACCTAATATAATCAAGTATATCCTTTGTAATAAGCTCGCCGGGGGTGAGTATCGGTATTCCCGGAGGATAGCACATTACAAACTCACTGCATACTCTGCCGCAGGTGTCCTCTATCGGAAGATTTTCCGAGTTAGCATAAAAAGCCTCCTGCGGGGTTGCTTTTACTATCGGCTCGATATACTCCTGATGTGTCATACCTGTACTTGTGCGTGAGTATCTTCTCTTTATTTCGTATAATGCACTAACCAATCTTTCAATATCACGCTGTCTGTCACCTACGGAAATATATGCAAGGAAGTTACCCAGATCTCCGAACTCTATTTGTATATCATATTCATCTCTTAACAGGCTGTATACCTCAATTCCCGCAAGTCCTACTCCTAATGTGTTTACAGAAAGCTTTGTTGTGTCAAAATCAAATACGCTGTCCCCGTTTATAAGTTCCTTTGAAAAAGCATAGTAGCCGCCTATGGTGTTTATCTCATCTCTTGCATACTGTGCCATTTTTGCAACTCTTGAATAAATATCCTTACCTCTCAAAGCTAAATTTCTTCTCGATATATCGAGGCTCGACATTAAAAGATACGAGCCGCTTGTTGTTTGAGTGAGGTTTATTATTTGACGAACATATCCCTCAGACATTGACGGACCAATCAACAGAAACGAGCTTTGTGTAAGACTTCCGCCCGATTTGTGCATTGACGCCGCCGCCATATCCGCACCTGCTGCCATTGCCGATACGGGCATATTTTCTCCAAAGTAAAAATGCGTACCGTGTGCCTCGTCTACTAAGCATAGCATATTGTTTTCGTGTGCAAGCTTAACGATAGAACGCAGGTCTGAGCATATTCCGTAATAGGTAGGGTTGTTTACAAGTATAGCCTTAGCATCGGGATTGGCTTTGATAACACGTTTAACGTCCTCCAAACTCATACCCAATGGTATTCCTATTCTCTTATCGCACTGAGGGTCAACGTATACGGGTATCGCACCGCATAAAACAAGAGCACCCATAACGCTTTTATGGACGTTTCGTGGGAGGATTATCTTCTCTCCACGCTTTACGCTTGAAAGAACCATTGTTTGTACAGATGATGTTGTACCGCCTACCATAAGAAAAGCGTGAGCAGCCCCAAAAGCCTGAGCCGCAAGCATTTCTGCGTCACGGATAACCGATACGGGGTGGCAGAGATAGTCGAGGGGTTTCATTGAATTTACGTCAAGGCTTACGCATTTTTCTCCCAAAAGCTCTGTAAGCTCGGGGTTTCCTCTTCCTCTTTTGTGGCCGGGTACGTCAAACGGAACTACCCTCTTTTTTCCGAATTCTATAAGTGCCTCATATATAGGGGCATTACTCTGAGATAAAGCCATAATAAAGCTCCTCTTTGATCAATAAATATTTCTTCCGCTGTATATTTCAATCATTTCTCTTCTGAGATTGTCCATAATCTCCAGTCTTTTCATAGGCGGCAGCTCGTATGCGTCCGTTTTGAAGAGATAATTCTGTAAATCTATTTCCTTTACCATCATTTTTGTATGGTAAATGTTGCTTCCGTATACGTTTATATCTACTGCGTCATATTTTGCAAGTATATCGGGGGAGATGTAATCCTGAATGGAGGCAACGTGATGATCCATAAACAGTTTTTTGCCGTTGACATCTCTTGTAAACCCTCTTACACGGTAGTCCATAGTTATTATATCCGATTCAAAGGAGCTTATAAGATAATCAAGCGTTGACAGCGGCGTTATCTCTCCGCACGTTGCGACATCTATATCGACACGAAATGTTGCAAGGCTTGTTTCGGGGTGGTATTCGGGGTAAGTATGCACAGTAACGTGGCTTTTGTCGAGGTGCGCGAGCTGAACCCTGCCCGACGGTTTCATTGAACCTTCTGCTATAAGTACCGCAACGCTTGCACCCTGAGGGTCATAGTCCTGCTTTGCAATATTCAAGACGGTTGCCCCGATCATATCGGTAAGGGTAGTTAAGATGTTTGTAAGTCGTTCGGAGTTGTACTGTTCGTCGATGTAGGCTATATAGTCCCGCTGTTCTCTCGGAGTTTTTGCGTAGCATACATCATATATATTAAAGCTTAACGCTTTTGTAAGATTATTGAACCCGTAAAGCTTGAGCTTATCCTCCATATTTGTTTCCCCCTTATAGAGATTTCCTATATTAACGCAAAAAAGACGGTGCGTACACCGTCCGTAAAATACTCAAAATTCACATAAAGATTGTGTTTTCACACAAATTATGAACTTCCAGAGTCTATATAGCAAATACTCACTTTTACTACTCTTATTGACCATTTTACAAGTTGATGCGTGTTTCGCACTTTGGTTATGAAAAGCATAACCAACCTATAAACTGAGCATATCGCTCAATCAATAACGGCGGAAATTCCGCCAATCGGCAGTTGACCCGGCTGTCCGTATGGCCTTGACCCATTTTTTTGGGTGGTCAGTAAAAATATTTGCATGGATACTCTCGAAAGTCATATCACATAGCAGTTTTATTATAGTCTTGAAGTCGGAAAATGTCAAGAAATATAAGCTTAAAAAGTCCTTACAGAGTTGTTATTTTTTTAAAAAAATTAGGAATGAGAAGTTAGGGGTTAGGAATAATATTGCAGATCAAAGCTCAAAGTTGTAAGTTAACCTGTTGTGCTATTAAAATCT
>CACWKD010000079.1 GCA_902761345.1 uncultured Ruminococcus sp.
TTTGTATAAAGTATCATACGAATACTTTTACTTGATGATACTTCCGTCAGGTTCAATATTGGAAATATGCATATCCATACTTCTTTTCAACTTTCTAAAGGAAGTCAAACCTGTGTACCAACCACTGTAATACCTCGGAATATCGTCAATGTTAATACTTTCGTCGGCAGATACAGAAGTACCGAATGTGAATACAGAACTCATTATCATTATCAAACCCAACATGATACTAATAATTTTTTTCATAATAATTCTCCTCTCTTAAAAACAATATTATAAATCAGCTGCTGCCATATGATAAGTGCCCTTGAACTCATCTCCCTTTATAAAAATAAAACCATAGCGGTACATCTTGACATAATAAAGTAGATTATTACTTTCATCATAGAACAACACCTTCAACTCTAACTCCCCTGAACCCGTGCCCTTAGTTTTAACATAGTTATGCTTAGATAAAGCTGTACGATATATTTCTTTCTCTTCTTCTGTTATTTTACTTTCCTCATACTCCACATGGTCAACTTTTTCTGATAGTCCTTGCGTGATTTGCTCAAAAGTAAACTTCTCTTTTTCTTTTGGTTCCCATATATTAGCAAAATAATACAGTAACCCATAACCAACACCAAAAAGCACCACAGCCAAAACCACCGACCCGATAATAACCGTCTTTTTACTTAGCATTTTCTTTGTTTTTTCCATTTTGCTAACCTCCTTTATAGAATAAAAACACTTTTCTGAATAATTGAAAAGTGCCTCTGTTCGTTAGTTATATTTTAATTAATACTTTTACTTGATGATATTTCCGTCCTGCGTTACTGAACTAATATGTATCTCCGCACCTCTCTTAATATACCCGTCTGAATAGCCATCGTACCACCCCTCCCAGTCTAATGGAATGTCATTAGCACTTATGGCATTGGCTTTTTGAAATATAACCAAATCCGATATATAAGCATTACTAAATATAATTGTTAAAATCAAAATACAGCTTATTATTTTCTTCATATAAAACACCTCTATTTTTTAGCAGTAACATATTCATAATCCGAACCATTGACATATATATCAATCGTATACGTTCTTTCGGTTATTTTAAACAAAAAATCATTATCTTTATCATAACAAATCAAACTGTATTTAGCATAATTTGCTCCGGAGACAGCGTTCATCACTCTTTGCTCATCAACAATATTTCTCAAATAATAAAAATCCTTATACTTATCATATGTCTTATCAATCACCTCCTGCTTCCATTCACCGTCAGCGTCCACCACATAACTCACCTGCTCAGACAAACCTTGTGTTATCTCGTCAAAGGTGTAGAGTTTTTCTCGTGTAGCGTATTTATATATAAATACACCCCCCACCACAAGCACCACAGCCAACACCACCGAACCAATAATAACTGCCTTTTTGCTTAGCTTTTTCTTCTTTGTTTCCATTGTATTAACCTCCTTAAAAAAAACAAACACCTTTCCGAATAACTGAAAAGTGCCGCTGTATTTTAGTTGTATTTTAACTTATTTTAACTATATTGTCAATTACTTTTATAAATAATATCTTTCGTATAATTTACAAAATTAAAATCCCCCGAATATCTCAATGATACCCGAGGGAAACGTCTTTTGTTTTTATTATACGCTTTATTGCCTCTGCCACTTTATTAAACGGCTGTGAGTTTGAACTGATTTCGTCAACCTCTATTATCTGGAGATTTCCTATTATAAATTTCATTGCCGAAGTAAGCGTCATCTTTTCTATCTGCATCGGTATGATAGGCTTATTGTAATCTAACGCCAAACCTACCTCACGTTTTACATACCTTGAATTTTGTGACGCATCTGTCAATATTAGCAGCAGACACGCACTATCCTCAATTGCATCGTTTATAACCGTCAGATACTCCTCTCCGGGCGGAATACTGTACGGCGCCATACAGCAGTCGATCCTCCTTTCTGTCAGAAGTTGTCTTGCAAGATTTGTTTCATTTGTATGGGCTGTGTTGTAGCTTATAAAAACGTACGGCTTCGGCTCATCTGCAAAAATTATTTCGAGGTCTGTCATATCAGTACCGTTTTCGTTCGGCTCACTCTGAAGATAAAGACACAGCCTGTCTATCATACCGCCAAATGTCATTTTATTCGTATAAATACGTTGGTATCTCAGTATATCCGCTATTTTCTTAGGCATATCGGCAGGCTCTTTAAACTCTGTATGCTGTACGGGAATAATGTTGCGGTTCATCTCGAAAGCTTTGATTATCTCTTTTCTTACATAATTATCAGAATAAATGCACCTGTCAAGTACGCCTTTCGTCATTATAAAAACAAAGTCGGTACAATTGCTTATTATCTCATTATTCTGCTCGCTGTAATTTCCGTCCTGTTCGGGCTGTACATCAACATACACGCTGTACCCCCTTTTGGCAAGCGCCTCATATACAGACTTTGCAAGCTCTTTTCCGCTTATACGGTCGTAGCATATATAAATATCATAATTCTTATTCACGCTTTTCTCCTTTATCTTATACAAAAAGTTAAAATCATTATTTCCTGTTTTACATTAAGATATAGTAAACGTCATTGAAAAGTTCCTATTGTGTGATAAAGTTCATAGTTCAAAGCTCTTAGTTCAAAGTAACATTTGTCTAAAAACTAAAATCTAACAACTAATAACTAACACCCTATAAATCCAAAGCTTTCCGATATTATTCAATCTTCATTATTCATTAATCCCACTTTCCAAAATTATGCATTAGGTTAAGAATTATGTCGTCTACTATAAATAGCTCCAATCTCCGCCCCTAATATCTTCTCCGTTGTCATCTCGTATAGGCGTTGTGTCTGTTCCGAGGTTGTCGGTAAGATACATTATTACAGACAATGCCGCTATCGGAGCAGTTTCGGCACGGAGTATTCTTTTGCCGAGGGTCGCGCACTCCCCTCCGTGCGATAATATCATATCTATCTCAAAGCGTTCAAATCCGCCCTCGCTGCCTATAAAAAGAGAAAGCTTGTCTTTCCTTGACGCTGTAAGCTTGCCGAGAGGTTCTCCACCAAGTTCATAGCATACAACTGCCGTATTCCCCGCACGCTGTACAGCCTGTTCAAGTTTCATTACGGGAAGCACCTTTGGAACAGTTCCTCTGCGTGACTGCTGTGCCGCCTGAAGCGCTATTTTATTCCAGCGTTCTGTTTTTTTCTTTGCGGATTTTTCATCGGGTCGTGATACGCACCTGTCTGTAAGTACGGGTACTATCTCCTTTACGCCAAGCTCAACAGCCTTTTGTATGATAAAATCCATTTTATCGCCTTTTGCAAGAGCCTGATAAAGCGTAACAAAAGCAGTAGGTTCGTTATCGCAATGGCAGCTTTCAATCACTCTTACATCTACCGTACCGCCCGATATATTTTCTATTACACAATCGTAACGCATTTCATCTGCGTCACAAATAGTAATCTGTTCGCCCTGTTTCATTCTAAGCGATTTTGTAATATGTACAGCGTCCTCTCCCGTTATCGTATGTACAGGGGTGTTTACACTGTCTGCAAAAAACCATGCCATAATTATCCTCCGTCATTCAAAATCGCTCAGCGAGTAACCGTTTGTACTGCCGCCTGTGGGATTATTAGACGCTATATATTTGTCTATCTCTATTGCCCTGCGTTTTCTCACCATTTCGTTTAGCAAAATAAACCTTGCAAACCTGTTTGCTATAATAAACGGAATATTGACAATAACAACTATACTTCCTATAATAAACCCAAGATAAGGAACATTTATCATTACGGCAAAAATAAAATACATGCAATTCAGAATATCAAAAAGCTCGCTTCGGCAGGTTACAGTAATGTACTTTTTAAGCTTATCTATATCTGCGTTTTCTATTTTTTTATAGTCGATACCGTCCCTGTTAAATTTTATAGGAAGAACTCCGTACCATGCGCCGACATCAAAATTATCACTGTAAAAATTGCCTCTCTTTTCCCAGCCGTAAACACGATACGGAAAATTTCTGTAATCAACGTGTTTTTGCTTGACTGTTCTTGCTATTACAAAGGACGCAAACACCCACAAGCATATCATCAGAATATTTATAATAAGAGCCATTCCCAATGTACTGCTTTTTAACATTTCCGCTGTTCCTTTCGTATAAGTTATAGTCAAATTCACTATTTAAAATATATCAAATTTTTGTATATTTTTCAATTTCAAAATTGTAACTTAAATTGTAACAAAATGATATATAATAGACAGATTTTTGGCTCAAACTTATTTTGTTTTTTTAAAGTTGTGGACTGTGCATTTTTTATTAGTTATCTGCTTTATATTCTTAAACACAAAAGTATATTACTCTTGCAAAATCACAATATTAATGATAGAATTTATTTACAATTCTGTTTTACAGGGAGGATAACTCATTATGAAACCAATAGAAGAAAAAATTGTAAACGCATTAACTGCACACGGTCTTAAAATCGCCACGGCGGAGAGCTGTACGGGCGGTCTTATTTCCGAAATGATAACAAGAGTATCGGGGTCAAGTTCCGTAATTGAATGCGGCGTATGCTCCTACTCCAACGATATAAAAATGAAACTTCTCAATGTACAAAAATCAACAATAGATGAATTTACAGAGGTAAGCGAACAGTGCGCAAAGGAAATGGCTGAGGGTGTAAGACTTCTTGCAGGCGCGGATATAGGAGTAAGCACAACAGGCTATGCAGGACCCACAGGCGGAACCAAAGAAAATCCTGTCGGCACTGTATATATAGGAATTTCTGTAAAGGGCAGCGTGTTCGCATATAAAACTAATTTTCTCGAAAACGGCTGCAAGGACAGAATTGAAGTAAGAAAAAAATGTGCAGAAAGCTGTCTTGAAAGAGTTCTCTCTATTATCTCGGAGATGTAATAAACTTACGGCAGTATATAGCTTAAAACCGTTATATCGGAGCATAAGCTATATACCGCTTATTTTTTTAATTTTTTTGTGATTTAGTGAACCTCTCCCAAATTATAGTTCGTATGTATAAGTGAAAGTTGAAATTCAAACTCCAAAGGAGGTCAAAATAATGGATAAAGAACAAGCGGCAAAAAAACTTCGGCTTCGTGACGAAAAAGCTTTTGAGATCATTATCAAAGAATATACACCTTATATTTCCACGATAATATACAACATAACAAAAGGCTGTATGAGCGTACCCAATCTTGAAGAGGTAACTGCCGATGTATTTATTACACTATGGAAAAACGCAGAAACAATAGAACCCGAAACACTGAAAGGTTACATAGCGATAATCGCAAAAAGCCGTGCTAAAGACAAAATACGAAAACTGTCATCATTAAAACGTACATCAGACATCGAGGATACAGAGCTTGCAGACGAATATTCCCTGTCGGATAGCGTAGACAAAAATGAACTTACAGAAGATGTAACAACGGCAGTCAATACTCTCGGAGAACCCGACAGAGAAATAGTTATACGTTTCTATTACTACTACCAATCCACACCAAAAATCGCACAGATACTCGGAATGAACGCAGACACAGTAAAAACAAAGCTCAGACGAGCAAAAGATAAACTTAGAAAGGTTTTGGAAGAAAGGGACTATCAATAATGAAAACAAATATTTTTGATTATGTTACAAAAGAGGCAACTATTGCAGACAGCACGATACTTGAAAACACAGGCGTAAGTACAGAAAATGTACTCAGAATAGTGCATGAGAAACTATTGAACGATACAAACAGTAAGGTTATCCCTATGAAAAGCCGCCGCAAAACAGCGTTAAGGGCAGCGGCTTTTGTGGCGGCAGCTGTTCTGGCAATAACCGCAACCGCTCAGGCTATGGGAGCTTTTAAGGACGCTTTCGGAGGTTTCTTTGTGGGAGAATCGCCCGACGGTATTTACAGCGGTGATAATGTTGTAACGGAAAGCGAACATTCCAATATAGAGT
>CACWKD010000080.1 GCA_902761345.1 uncultured Ruminococcus sp.
TTCTTTTATGAGAATATTTTACAGATCGCTTTGTACGGTTACGAGGAGTACCGAAGCTCGCACCGTCAAAAGGCAGATGACTAAACCGCAGCGGAAATGATACGAGCGAGACAAATAACAAACGAGACTATCGAAAGGCTAAGCGCGATCGTCGCTTTACAGCTCTATTTGAATATAGCTACTGCATTGAGGATCATGGTTATATCAATAGTTATTACGATATCTTCTCACAAGAAATGATAGATGATGATGTTCCACAGATGGTTTTGACAATTCGTATTGGAATATACAAAATATGATAATGAACGAGTTTGTGAGCAATTATTTTGACGGGATCATATTAAGAAGCCTGCACAAATTTATAAACTTTAACTGCGGCGAAATTCTGGAGGTAATAATCGGAAAGGCCTATATTTATCATCGCGACTACGAGGATATGTATGTCTATCTTGCAAGGCCCTTGAGCGTACTTTACTACTGCATATCGAAGCCTCTCTGTGCAAGTCCCTCAAACACTGACTCAACTATTTTCGTGTCACTTCGGTCGGGGAATGTTAAAACTCCTTCTTTTGTTACCGTGAAAAGTCGATCTCGTAAGCACAGGTCGGCATAAACTTATAGACCGGTCTTGCACCAGTGATCCGTTGACGAACAGACTGTGCTGTATTTGTCGCTCCAACGGCAGTTTGTGATACTTGTTGATTAATTTGTGAAACACTACTACTGACACTTTGTGCTGTTTGCGAAGCACTGCTCTGTACAGCACTCGATACGCCCCGCGTCATCTGTGACATTTGGTTTTGCATATTAGAAGAAATCTGAGAAGCGGAATTTTGCAGGGCAGAAGTCATGCTTTGTGACATTTGGTTCATACTGCTTTGTATACCGCTTGTCATTTGGCTTATACTTTGGCTCAACCCGTTTATACTCGTCTGACACCCCGACGCAGCATTTTGGAAAGCAGTTGTAAGCTGATTTCCCGCGCTTCTTGCAATATCATTGATAGCCTGTGTTAAACCGCTTGTATTAATACTTATATCAAGCGCTACCGCACCGACTGTCGTTGCTCTCGTTGCCACTTACCCACCTCCTGCCATTGAAATAAACATATTCTTTATCGCTTCAAGCGCTTTGTCACGGCTCTTGTCGTCAATTTTTGCAGCCGTTTTATTTCTCCATTCACTGCGTATTTTTCTCTGATGTGCAGTGAAATTTTTTAGTATTTTCGGGTCGTTCTCACACCTTATCTGCACAATACGCCCGAGGGGAGAATCTGCCGACAGCCCTGCAAGCAGTGAGCAAAATTCTCCCCATTTCATCTTTTTGAAATCCTGCGAGTAGATCCTTATCCCGTACTCGGACAAAAACGATGATACGATCAGATCAAAGTCGTCTATTATGTCGTAGCACGGGTCACCGCTTCCCCCTCGGCAGTACCGGTGACAAGGTTCAGGGCAGTTCTTATCAGTGTTGTAAAGTCCGAAAAATTCAGATTTAATGCCTTGATTTTCTCAAAGTCATTCTCACTGAAAAGCAGTTTGCAAGTTCTGAGGAGTTCCTCTGATGAAGTTTCCTCTTTCTCGAATAGCGGCATAATTTCAAGCACCGTTACCGCCTCGTTATTTACCGTAAGGGTATCGCCTTTTATTTTTATCTGAGGCTTTTGCTCAAAATCAAGCTTTTCTGTAATATCAACTATTTTTGCCATAGATTATCCCCCCCTTTACGCTGCAAGTGTTACAGTAGGCTTACCGTTTGAAAGTATCTCGAATTCAAGCGGCGCTACTGCTGTACTGTCGCCTGCTCCGAGCGCGGTAAGATTTATTACTGCGTCGCTAAGTTTTACAGTAGTGCCGTCGGGGAAATCCCACTCAAAATCTGCCTCGGACTGTCTGCCGTTTACAAACGCAAGACCTGCTACAAAATCGTTTCCTGCGTCGCCTACATTACGCTTTGCAGATACGGTTATTGTAATAGATTTTGCAGTTTTAAGTCTGCGTGTCCACCCCTCCGAGCTGTACGGTGTCCATTCCTCTACGCCGTCATTGAATGATACTCCGAATGTTGTACAGTCGGCTATTGTGTTAAGTGTCTGAGCGCCTACCGCGCCTATTTTGAACTGATTTTGATAGCACGGATATACTCCGCTTACTGTTTCTGCCATAAATTACATCTCCTTTTTATAATAAATATCAAACTCTATCACACGTTCATAAACTCCGCTATCGTCTGTTCCCACATCAACAGGTTCAGACTGTAATAATGATATAAACTGAACGTGAGTATCGTTTAACTCCAAAAAAGTAACCGCACCGAGCTGTCTGTAAAGCTCCAATGCGGTTCTTTCTGTTTCGTTTGCGTTTTTGTTCCAATGGATAAGTATGGAGAGCGGCTTTATTTCGTAGCTTGAACTTTGCCCTATCGCTTTAATAGGCGGCGCAGGATTTTTTCGCTGATATACGCCTATCGACTTATCCTGCTTACTGTCAAGCTTTCCGATGTAGTAATGTTCCGCAGTGATGAGTGTTTTAAGCCAATCTCTCACATCTGATAAATATATCATGCTCCGCCTCCCCTCTCTCTTAACAAACGCTTGTATATTTTTCGGAATGTTTCCGGGCAGAAGTCCTGATACATACCGCCTTTAAGCCACGGAGAAAGCCACTCGCCGCCTGCAGCAATATTTTCATCTCTGCTGAAATTATACTCAGGGTGAAAGTACAGCCGCCTTGCATACGGTGTGCTCGACACAAGAGAAACCTTGTTGTAATTTACAAGGCTTGTATCGACAAAGGTACTTTCATTCTGCAAAGTTCCCTCGTCTCTCGGCATTACCTCAGCTTGCACTACCTCGGTATGAAGCGCCTCGACAGTAGCAACAAGCGCTTCTCTTGCAAGATCGCACAGGTGATTTACAGCTATGTTGTTTATGGTTACTGTTGACGTTACTCTCATTATATCAAATCCAATCTTGTATAATTTACGGTCCCGTCGGGATTTCTCGCTTTTTCGCCCTGATAGATCCTGCGTTTCTGCCCGAAAATTTCAACCTCTCCGTTTGATATTACAGCGATTTCCGGGGCAATATCTCCCACAAAATATGCCTGCGCAGATAAGCTTACATTCTGTTTATCGGCTGTTATAACCGTCTTTGCTTTGTCCTGATAATTACACATCAAATTCAAAACAGCGTCTGTAACAGGCTCTCCGTCCTCGCTTATGCCCTCTTGATACAAGGTCACTTTTATAGGGGTTTTGCAGACAGATTTTAAAACTAAACAAGGATACTTCATCAGCGTACCCCCCTATATGTCAAACCTGTCTGCGTAAGCAAATTATAAGTGTCGTGTCTGATTGCAACGCCGTTTATTACCGCTATATTCCAGCTTGCTCCAAACTGCATTGTTACTCCGTTTATAGAATAACTCTGCAAAACGCTGTTTATTAAGTCCTCGTTGTCATACTCGAAATTTGCTAAATCAAAGCATACAGTTTTGATTATCTCCTGTTGAAACTCGGTAAGATTTTCAAATCCCTTTGAAACGATCCTGTTGAAAGTAAGGCTGTCAATATGGCGGCTTGCAGAGATCAGATACTTTTCTGTATTTTTCTCTATCCAGCCGCAATTTGAATAATATTCGTATTCGGTAAGATAAGGCTGATACATAACCTCACCTTACTTCTTTTTAAGCTTTTCAAGCTCTGCTTTTACCTTTTCGTATTCCGAATAAGGCACGGTACAAGAGGGGTTTCTCTCGATGATATTGCCCTCATCGTCCGTAATGTCATAGCCTTGTGAGAGATAATCCTTTTTTGTTACCTCGTCCACGGTATATACCTTGTTGCCTTTAACTGCAAACATATCTATTCCCCCTTATGCGTCTGTATGAATAATGCAGCCGTCCTTCATCAGATGATCTATTGCAAATGTGCCGTTATAGCGTCTGTTCTGATAGAGGTAATTGTCCGATGTACGGCTGTCCGAACCGGGCGCAAACAGATGAATATAGCTGTACTTAACTCTTGATACCTGACACTCGGGGTCAATAAGAATATACTGTATCTGTTTTGCATTTGTTGCAGCAATACAGCCGTTTGTAAAGTTGTAAGCTGTCTTTAATCTGTCGGGCATAACCGTTACAATATTTGAAATATCGTCTATGCTGTGTACCCTTCTGTCGATACCGCCGCCCTGCTTTACATCAAGTGTACGCTGAATGCCCTCTGCGTTTTTGAGAAGCTTTTTGTATTCGGGAATACAGAAAAGGACAAGTCTGTCAAGCGGTACTCCCTTATTCTCAAAAGTTTCGAGATTGCTGTCAAAATCTGAAAGTATGTTCTGTACAGTGAGCGCAGTTGTCTTGATCGAAGCGTTAACTCTGACTGCCTCGGTGTAAACCTTGGAGTATGTATAACAGTCAAGCTCGGGGATAGCCTGTGTACGCTCGAAGCGGTTCTGAACATTCGCAAGCGATACAACAGTGTCTGTTTCGTCAAAGTCCATAGGGTCAATGACAAACTCGATCGAACGGTCGTGATCAAGCGTCTTTGTTTCGTATGCGTTTGCATAGTTGCCCTGTGTGAAGCCTAAGCTTGCGCGGGTATGATCCACATATCCGCTTACTGTGAGCGTGGGGATCTTGATCGTCTTGCCGCCGTTGAGCTGAATGTCTGTGTTTGAGTGATAGAGCGGATCGCAGGTAAGCTGCTGACCGTAAAGTTCTCTGAGCTTGTTGCTCCAAATCTCCGCATAGTTTACTGTGTTTGGCATATTTTATCAACCTTTCTTTTTAAGACCAAAAGCCTTATTAATTTTATCATCATTTGCGGAAGCCTGACCGGAACTGTCCGCGCCTACCTTAAAGCCGCCTTTTGCTTTGCCCTTGTCCTTGCCGTCGGCTTTCCAGTCGGGGTACTTCTTCGCAACAGCCTGCAAAGCCGCCGAGATGTCCGTACCGTCACGCTTGACAATGTTTTCCGCAAGAATAACAGCGTCTCCTATCACATCGGGAACAAACCCAATTTTCATTGCTTCAAGCTGAGTTTTCAAGCGGAAGTTTTCCTCTCGGAGTTTATCCTCTTCGGATAACTCGGGCGGTGCGGCTTCGGGTTCTGTTGTGTTCTCTGTGCCGTTTTCG
>CACWKD010000081.1 GCA_902761345.1 uncultured Ruminococcus sp.
TAAAGCCTGAAATTGACGGCGAAAATATTATCTCTTACAAGGTTGACTGCGAAAACGGATATGTGTTTGTCAGCAACAGACCTGATTTAGGCTACCCATGCACATGTGATATACCGTACAATAAGAGTTATAATTTGGTGTGGCAGCCATCGTTTGAGAAAATCGGCAAAGAAGTTTTTTCTGAGATAGAGGGCGGTATCGTAACGATCGACACAGTTGACCGACGCATAGAAGCGGCAGAGAACGCTTTGCAGACAGCGGAGGACTACACATATTATTTTGGTGATACAATAACCGTTACGGCGCTTTTTGAGGACGGTACTACTCAGACAGAAAAAATCATTATCACGCTTGACGGCAATGGAAATTACCTGATCAATATTGAATGAATAAACAATACCGCTTCCTTTTTACAGGGAGCGGTATTATTATATATATCAATTACTCTTCTTCGCCGTGGTCGTGTTCATGGTCAACGTCCTTGAAAAGAGTATGGTCGTACTCAATGTTGTTTTTATCGTAATAGTCTTTGATAGCTGCTTTGATCGCACCCTCTGCCAGAACCGAGCAGTGTATCTTATGTGCAGGCAGACCGTCAAGCGCTTCTGTAACTGCCTTGTTTGTGAGGGAGAGCGCCTCTGAAAGCGGTTTGCCCTTGATCATCTCGGTTGACATTGAAGATGACGCTATTGCCGAACCGCAGCCGAAAGTTTCAAACTTTACATCTGTGATAATATCGTTGTCTATTTTTAGATAAATTCTCATAATATCGCCGCATTTTGCGTTGCCGACTTCGCCTACACCGTCTGCGTTTTCAATAACTCCTACATTTCTCGGGTGCATGAAGTGGTCCATTACTTTTTCACTGTATAACATAGTTTCTCTTTCCCTCCTGTAAATCTCTCCATACAGGCGACATACCTCTAAGGTATTCTACAACCTTTGGTACTTCCTGTATGATATAATCAATTTGTTCGTCCGTGTTCTCGTCTGAAAGCGACAGTCTGAGTGAGCCGTGCGCAATTTCGTGCGGTCTGCCGATAGCAAGCAGAACGTGGCTGGGGTCAAGAGAACCGGACGTACACGCCGAACCTGATGACGCGCTTATTCCTTTGGCGTCTAAGAGCAGTAAAAGCGATTCGCCCTCTATTGCTTCAAAGCAGATGTTTACTGTGCCGGGAAGTCTGTGTGAAATATCGCCGTTAAGAACGGAGTGTGGGATTTTCAAAAGCTCGTTAATAAGTCTGTCACGCATAGAGGAAAGCTTTGCAGAGGTTTTGTCCATATTATTGCAAGCTTCGTCAAGTGCGGCTGCCATTGATACAATACCGGGAACATTCTCTGTGCCTGCACGTTTACCTCGTTCCTGAGCGCCGCCCTCGATAAGATTTGAGATATACACACCTTTTCTTACAAACAGCACACCTACACCCTTTGGCCCGTGAAACTTATGTGCCGAGAGCGAGAGCATATCTATATTATCGTCACGAACATTAACGGGAATATGTCCTACTGCCTGTACTGCGTCTGTATGGAATGTGATCTTGTTTTCTCGGCATACTTTACCTATTTCTCTGATTGGCTGTACAGTTCCTATCTCATTATTGGCATACATAACGGTAACTAAACAAGTATCCGGACGGATAGCCGCAGCAACTTCTTCTGCTGTAACTATTCCGTTTTCATGTACATCAAGCAGGGTAATTTCAAAACCCTCTTTTTTGAGTTTTCTAAGGGTGTGCAAAACTGCGTGATGTTCAAATTTTGTTGAAATAATGTGCTTTTTTCCTTTCCTTGCGCCAAATTCGGCGGCAGAGCGTATAGCCTGATTGTCCGCCTCGCTTCCTCCCGATGTAAAGTATATTTCTCTTGCTTCACAGCCTAAATTTTTTGCTATGTTTTCCCTTGCTTTACAAAGCGCTTCTTTTGCTTTTTGACCTACGGTATATAAAGACGAGGGATTACCGAAGTCGCTGCGTAAATACGGAAGCATAGCATTTACGGCTGTTTCACTCATAGCGGTTGTAGCCGCATTGTCTGCGTAAACGTACATTTGTTTTTACTCCTTCTTTTGATAAATCAATAAAATCTCCCTGTAAATTGATAGTATCATTACAGGGAGACAGTTTTAGAATGTCATCGATACAAGTATTATATTGATGACATCTGAATATGGAGAGGTGTGGTTAGCTTGATTAATCCTCAAGAGCCTGACGAATATCCTCTATAATATCATCAATATGCTCTGTGCCGATAGAAAGTCTGATCGTAGCAGGCGTGATACCTTGCTCGTAAAGCTCCTCCTCTGTAAGCTGTGAATGTGTAGTAGATGCAGGGTGAATTACAAGTGACTTTACATCTGCAACATTAGCAAGCAGAGAGAAAATTTGAAGCTTATCAATGAAAGCCTGTGCCTCTTTAGCTCCGCCCTTAATGTTGAACGTAAAGATCGACGCACCACCCTGTGGGAAGTATTCTTTGTAAAGCTTGTTGTAAGGACTGCTCTCGAGGGATGGGTGACTAACCGATTCAACTTTCGGGTGATTACTCAGAAACTCAACAACTTTCAGAGTGTTTTCAACGTGACGTTCAACTCTGAGTGAAAGTGTTTCAAGTCCTTGGAGGAACAGGAAAGCATTCAGCGGTGCAAGTGTTGCTCCTGTGTCACGGAGAAGAATTGCTCTTATCTTTGTAACGTATGCTGCCGCACCAGCTGCCTTTGTAAAGCTGATACCGTGGTAGCTTGGGTTAGGTTCAACGAGAGAGGGGAACTTGCCGCTCTTTTCCCAATCAAATTTACCGCCGTCAACGATAACGCCTCCGATAGAAGTACCGTGACCGCCGATGAATTTTGTAGCGGAATGTACAACAATATCTGCGCCGTACTCAAACGGACGAACAAGATACGGCGTTGCAAAAGTATTGTCTACAACAAGAGGAATGTTGTGCTTGTGCGCAATATCTGCAACTGCCTTGATGTCGATAAGATTAGCGTTCGGGTTGCCGATAGTTTCAATAAATACTGCTCTTGTATTTTCGTCAATCGCATTCTCGAACGAACCCTCTTCATCGGGATCTACAAACTTTGCGGTAATTCCGTACTCGGACAAAGTGTGGGCAAGTAGATTATATGTGCCGCCGTAGATAGTCTTAGCGGATACAATGTTATGTCCTGCCTTTGCAAGGTTTAAGAAAGCGTATGTTATCGCCGCTGCTCCCGACGCTACTGCAAGAGCCGCAACACCGCCCTCTAAGGCTGCTATTCTTTTTTCAAACACATCGTTTGTTGAGTTCGTAAGTCTGCCGTAGACGTTGCCTGCGTCTGCAAGAGAAAATCTCGCTGCTGCGTGTTCGGAATTTCTGAACACAAATGATGCTGTCTGATATATCGGTACTGCTCTTGCGTCTGTTGCCGGATCCGGAGCTTCCTGTCCTGCGTGAAGCTGTATTGTCTCAAATCTGTAATTCTTATTGCTCATTTTAAAATACCTCATTTCAATTCAAAATAGTGTTAATGTAAATAGCTTAGTAAGAGATAGCTTTCACATTCGTCCTTGTCTGAAATTGTGTCTGAGGATACTTAACGGTTTATAAAACATTAAAACCACTCCTGTTTTGTTTACTAATCCAATGTATAAAACCTATGTGATTAGTATGCTTTTATTATACAGCATAAAACCCACTTTGTCAATAGGCATTATAGAAAAATTTTTTATTACTTTTAATAAATCTTACAAAGAATTTTTGTGTAATTGTTTTTTTAATACCTTCTTGAAAACATACTAAACCTATGTTACAATAGGGTTATGAGGTGATTATATGAAAATATCAACAAAAGGACGTTACGCACTCCGTCTAATGCTTGACCTCGCTGAAAACGGAAGGGATAGCTATATTGCGTTAAAGGATATTGCAGAACGACAGAAAATATCCAAAAAATATCTTGAACAAATCGTGCCAATGCTTAATAAAGCAGGTGTTCTGAGAACTAACAGAGGTTATCAGGGGGGATATATGCTTGCAAAGTCACCTGATAGTTTGTCTGTCGGAGAAATACTCAGAATTACAGAGGGAAGCCTTGCACCTGTATCCTGCCTTGACGATCCTGTTAATCTTTGCGAGAGAAGCGCAAGGTGCATTACATTACCGCTTTGGGAGGGGCTGTATAAAGTTGTGAATGAGTATCTTGATAATATTACTCTTCAGGAATTGATAGATAATTATAATCAGACAGCGGGAGACGATTATTATATTTGATTAGTTTGCAATTTTAAAAACAAATCCTGCAAAATTTTAAAAAAAACAGTTGATATGTAAATAAAGGTGTAGTATAATTAACTTGTGTTTTTTAAAATTATTCATTAAGAGGTGTTTACAATGAGCATTAGAATTGGTATTTATGGTTACGGTAATCTCGGCAGAGGCGTCGAGGCTGCAATCAGACAGAACAGCGATACTGAGCTTACAGCAGTATTTACAAGACGTGACCCCGCAAGCGTTAAGATCGCAACCGAAGGCACAGAGGTTGTGTCGGCTGATAAGGTTGAGGAATATAAAGATAAGATAGACGTTATGATAATCTGCGGAGGCAGTGCAACAGATCTGCCTGTACAGACTCCGAAGCTTGTAAAGCTTTTTAACGTAATAGATAGCTTTGATACACACGCAAAAATCCCCACACATTTTGCGAATGTTGACGCTGCCGCAAAGGACGGCGGTAATGTTGGTATTATTTCAGTAGGCTGGGATCCGGGAATGTTCTCGCTCAACAGACTGTATGCAAACTGTATCCTTACAGACGGTGCAGACTACACATTCTGGGGTAAAGGCGTAAGTCAGGGACATTCGGACGCCGTAAGAAGAATTGAGGGCGTTGCAGACGCAAGACAGTACACAGTTCCT
>CACWKD010000082.1 GCA_902761345.1 uncultured Ruminococcus sp.
GGACACACGGGGATAGCTCGCTGATACTGTACAGGTTGCTGTACTTGAACGAGAAGCCCCCGCCTCTAAGCTTTAGCGTAGGCGGCGGGAGTATGTCACTAATTCAAAGTATAATAATAAAAAAACATTGTGCGAGGTGCAGTATGACCGACAAGGGGAGTAAATCAGAGGTTCTTGAAAAATACTTCGGATACAGAGCTTTTCGAGAGGGGCAGGAAGAGATAATAGAAAATATTTTACACGGCATAGACGTGCTTGGTATTATGCCTACCGGTGCAGGAAAATCTTTGTGCTATCAGATACCCGCACTAATGACCGAGGGGGTAACGCTTGTAATATCTCCTCTCATTTCTCTGATGAAAGATCAGGTAAACGCACTTGTACAATCGGGTATAGGTGCGGTGTATATTAACAGTACAATTTCACACAGCGAGTATGTTGAGGCTGTGAGAGGACTGTTCAGCGGAAAGTATAAGCTTTTATATACAGCTCCCGAACGTCTGTCAAATGCAGGCTTTACAGATATGTGCCGCAGCTTAAATATTACGCTGATAGCAGTAGACGAAGCACATTGCGTATCGCAGTGGGGACAGGATTTCCGTCCAAGCTATATGGCAATAAGCGAATTTATAGGTAAGCTTGATAAACGTCCGGTTGTTGCTGCATTTACCGCTACTGCAACGGAAATGGTGCGGGAAGATATTTGCAGAATACTCGAACTTGATCACCCTTTTGTGTTGACAACAGGCTATGACAGGGCAAATCTCAGATTTTCTGTAATAACGGCAGATAATAAGAAAGAAAAGCTTGTGTCATTAATAAAGGAGCGTTCTGCTGTTAGCGGAATAGTGTATTGTGCCACAAGGTCTAATGTAGAAAATATTTATGACCTTCTTATTAACGAGGGTATATCCGCAACTCTCTATCATGCAGGTCTTACAGACAGAGAACGCTTGAAAAATCAAGAGGATTTTATAGACGATAAAGCGATTGTTATGGTAGCTACAAATGCGTTTGGAATGGGTATAGATAAATCAAACGTATCATATATTATACATTACAATATGCCGAGGGATATAGAAAGCTATTATCAAGAGGCAGGACGTGCGGGACGTGACGGAGAGGAGGCGGAGTGTATACTTATGTATTCGCCTGCCGATGTTGAGCTGCATAGGTTTATGATAAAGAACAGCGAGCCAAACGAAATGCTATCCTACACAGAACAGCAGAAGGTAAGAAAGCATGATTATGAAAGACTAAAGCATATGACACGTTACTGTACCTCAAATGATTGTCTGAGAGGTTTTATCTTGGAGTATTTCGGAGAAAAGCCTATGTCGTTTTGCGGAAAATGTTCAAACTGTCTTACTCAGTATGAGATAACAGATATTACCATAGAGGCACAAAAAATTATGTCTTGTATAGTGAGAATGAAGCAGAGGTTTGGAACATCTCTTGTAACAGATGTTCTCAGAGGGAGTAATAACCGCCGTATATCTGAACTGGGATTTAATAAACTGAGTACCTACGGAATAATGAAAGATTGTTCGCAAAGCAGGGTAAAGCAGATAATAAATGCACTTGTACAAAAAGGTTACATTGAGGTATCGGGCGGAGAATATCCTGTTTTAAAACTCACAAACAGAGCTGCTCCCGTACTGAGAGGAGAGGTAAAAGTAACGGCAAAGATGCAAAGCAATAAACCGAAAAAGATTGCAGCGGCAAAAACAGAGTTAAGCGATGATGAAAACGAAATGCTGATAAGATTGAAAGCATTGAGGAAAGACCTTGCAGTTAAGGAAAAAGTACCTGCCTATATAGTGTTTTCCGACGCAGCGCTTGCAGATATGTGCAGAAAAAAGCCAAAAAATATGCAGGAGTTTTCGGAGGTTGCAGGAGTGGGTAGAATAAAACTTGAACGGTACGGCAAGGATTTTTTAAGAGAGATCAACGAAAAATCACTAACTCATTAAACAGAATTATATATAAAAAAGCGGTAGGTAAAATTCCTCCGCTTTCTTTTTGTTTGAAAAACTCGTTATCGCTGTCAACAACATTCTTTCCTTTTTCCCTTTTTTCTTTATTCCTTTGTTTCTTTATTATATTGTTGTCGATTGAATGTCGTTTGTTTGTCATTTGATTGACTTTTGTTTGCCGTCAGGGTGTGATTTGCCTGTTGAAAGAGTGTTAAAATACTACAATAAAGACTGATTTTATATAGGAATAATGCGGTGTTTTAGTTTTTCTTTGTCTGTTCAATCTACAATGAAAATCTATCAGATCAATCAAAAATCCCCTTAGATTCAGATGAACCCGAATCTAAAAAAGACTGAGTGAAATCCGATAATCCCGGTATCTCAGAAGAAAAATACCACTCGCCGTCAATTTTTACAAGATATGCTTGTATTGTCTGCTCGGTAACGGCGTTATCGGGGAGCTGATCTTTCAGTTCATCGGGGTAGTTGTACTTTACGTTTAAAGTTGCAAGAACTTTTTCCGGCTCAACATACTCGATCGATTCGGTTGTGATAGATATAGACGGCATTACACCGGGGACGCTAGTATTAATTATATTTGCAAGACCGCCCATACCGTTTACAAGAGTTTCAAGATCCGACACACCGATCGTACTGCCCAACAGTTTGAGTACGGAAGAGTAAACCGTCTGTACGCTCGGCTCATAACAGCTTATCATTCCCTCAAAGTCATAAGAATTAACCGATCTTTCAAACTTGTCTATTGTTGTTTTTGGCGATGAACCGGAGCAGGCACACAGCGTACAAAGCAGTAAAGAAACAGCAACGATTACAGTAATTATCTTTTTCATAAACAAGTCCCCTTTGTCTTTATTTTACAATATTATATCAAAATTTTATCATAATCTCAATAGCTTTGTCGAATTTCACAAAGCTATTGAGAAGAGCTTTAATGCATTATGCCCCGATTTCATAACGGTTGTAGTCGGGCATATACTTTACAACCGAATCTATTGTCACTACCTTCCTTCTGAACCCCTCTTCCATTCTCTCTACCGTACACAAAACCTTTGTGCCTGATCTAAGATTTTGGAAATGGTTTGCAAAAGCGATCTCCCCATTGTCCAACTCGACGAACACACCGTTACTGCATCTTTCCAAAACGCTGCCGTAACAACCATCATAAAGTTCATATCTTTCCATAAAAAATACCTCCTTAAAATTCTTTCTGTCTTTAACTTCCGATTACATACATATTATACAGTATATAGTTACGAGGCTGTTTAAAGGGGAAGAATTTTTTGGAGGTATCATTTGGAGGAGTGTGTATATACAAAAGCCTTTACAGGCAGGAGGGGTTACCTCCTGTCTGTTGAGTCGCCGTCGCTTATGCTCTGGTTGTATCTTTCGGTAACCCTCTGATACATCTTATCTTTGAGAATATCGTATCTTTTTACGGATATAGGCTTCTGTCCTCTTCTGAACACATATTCCTGTCCGATAGGCATATAAAGCACATCTTCAAGGGGAGCGTTAAGGCGTTCGCTAATGTGTCGTGCTGTTACAAGATCCATACCGCCCATAAAAACATATGTGTCGCAGTTGTTGATTATTGTCGTTGTATCGTTTGAACCGTACATCGACTCAAGCTGTGATTCGGACTGGAGCAGAAGAGTTACCGAAATTCTCTTCTCTCTGAATATTGATATGTACTCGGGGAAGTTCAGTACTCTTGAACCTGTTGCAAAGTCGTCGCAGAGAACGCTTACAGGGATAGGAAGTTGTCCGTTCGGACGTGACTCTGCAAACTCAAAGAGCTGTTTGAACATCTGTGCGTAGAACATATTTACAAAACAGTTCAAAGAGGGGTTTACCGCAGAGGTTGAAATAAAGAGAACTGTCTTTTTCTTTGCAATGGACTCGAAGTTGATTCTCTTTTTCTCTGCGATCATATCTCTCATCTCGGGCGAGAAGATATTATCTATTGTAGTGTTGAGCGTACCAAACACACAGCTTGCTGTCTTTATCGGAAGACTCTTGAATGAGTTCCAGCAGGTTACTGCAAAGCAGCCGGGGTCTTTGCTTGCCATACGCTCAAACTGGTTGTCATAGTTTGTTGAAATACCGCTGCCGCTCTCTCTGAGGTTGAGGTTATCGTGCATTTTGAGAACGTCTGCAAAGGTTGGCTTTTTCACGCTCATCAGAACGTACGCTATCTCTGCGGAAAGCAGGCTTATAGCGGCGTTGTCCCAGTAAGGGTCAAGCGTTGAATTTTCTTTTTTGGGGTCTGAAAGCACAATAGACTGCGCAAGGAACGTAATGTCCGAGTAACTCTTGACATACTTTAGAGGGTCGTAAGTTACTGTACTCTGTTCAGGTTTTACGAAATTGAGGTCCTGAACCTCGTAACCTCTTTCTATAAACATAGGCTTGTACTTTGTAACCAGTCTTCTCTTGGTAACTGTAACGACAAGACTGGAATCGAATGTGTTAAGAAGTCTTGGCTCCATAATCGACATGGTTTTGCCCGAGCCGCTTCCTGCACATACCAAAACGTTGTTGTTAATACCTGTCTTATCTGTGTCTGTACTAAACGATAAGTTTTCTCCCAAAATAATTCTGTCTTTCATCATAATTTAACCCTCCTCATATAATCTTGCGAATTCTCTTGTATTCTCATGAATTCGCAATTTTTCATAAATGTAAATACCAAGAACGAACCAAGTTACGGATAGTTCCA
>CACWKD010000083.1 GCA_902761345.1 uncultured Ruminococcus sp.
AGCTATCGGACAGACAGCACATATGGCAGATGAGAAGATCGAAAACCCTGTTGACAGCGAGAAGCAGGATATTGCAGCAGTATTTGACGGAGTAGAGGGTTGTGGACCTCAGCTTACTATTACATCAACAGGTAACGTAGTAGGACAGTATTCCGCACCTAACGCAAACGGGGCTGCAACAGTTGCACAGTTTGTATTTGACAGAGTAGGTACAGTAGATAAGTCAGGCGTAGAGTGCTGCACAAAGGAAAAGGTGGCAACAGCTATTGAGAAGTTTGGTACAACAGCTGACGATGTATGGGCAGAGTTTGAGAAGCTTTCAAATAAAGAAGGTTATGCAGAGAAGGTAGATCCTTCAAAGGCAGTTATCTTCGGCGAGAACGAGCCTGTTCAAACACCTGAGCCGGAGCGTAAGCTTGGTGATGTAAACGGTGACGATAAGGTAACTGCCGCAGACGCACTTGTTATTCAGAGATATTCTATCAATCTTACAAAGCTTGACGATGAGCAGCTTGCTGCTGCCGATGTAAACGGCGATGGTAAGGTAACCGCTAAGGACGCACTTGTTATTCAGAGATATTCCATTAAGCTTGGAAAGATTCCGCCCGAGAGGAGCGGCAGTGTAGCTTGATAAAACAGCATAGAACATAAAAATTAGGGGCTGCTGAAAAGGCAGTCCCTTTTTATAAGTGTGGAGCTTTTATAAGAGTGGAGTTTGGAGAGTGGAGTGTGGAGCAGTTAGGAATGAGAAGTTAGAAATTATGAATGGGTTTGTTAGTTCAAAGCTCGAAGAATTACTTCAACAACTTATTTCTATAGTAAACGTCATTGAAAAGATCCTATTGTGCGATAGCGGTTGGTGTGTTTTAATTCAAAGTTCAAAGGTCATAGCTCAAAGTTCATAGTTCATAGCTCAAAGTAATATTTGTCTAAAACTAAAATCTAACAACTAATAACTAATAACTAACACCCTATAAATCCAAAGCCGCAAAGCTTTCCGATATTATTCATTACGTCAAGAATTGTGTCGTCTACTATAACTCTTAATTAAAACAACTCCACGCTCCAAACTCCACTCTCCACATTGCTATAATTAATTCCCGAAAAGTACTGCTCTCACGGGTGCAGCTTCTAATCCGCCTAATTTCAGAGGAAAAGCACTGAGCATATATTCACCGTCCTGAACATTATCAAGGTTTAGATTTTCAAGAATGACAATACCGTGTGACAAAAGCTCACGATGTACCTCGCTCTCTTGTTTATAGAAAGATATTGAAATACCGTCTGTACCTACAAGCGTCATACCATGCTCTGAAAGTACCCTTGCCGCACTAAGTTCAAGAACAGCGTTACCGTTACCGTGGATAAGCAGACGTTTTCTGCAATATGGGAGAAGTTCGTCCATATCCTCTCCTGTAAGAACTCCGCTGATAGTTACTACGGTACATTTTCCAAAGCATTTGTTCAGATCAATTTCGTCAATGCTTTCCGCACCGTTTATGAAATGTGAGGGAGCGTCGATGTGAGTTCCTGTATGAGGCGTCATTCTGAATACAGACAGGTTGTAATCGTCACCGCTTTCAATGCTCCTATGCCACTTGAATTTAGCGGGGGGATCTTCTGCGTAAGACGGTGAAGTAAAAGCCTCTGTGGTTATGTCGATAATTTTCATTTTTATCCCTCCGAATTTTTGATAACTTTTGTAAAATCAATAGATACTCCGTCCGCAAAAAAAACTGCACCGCTTAAATTGCTGTTTGACGCAAAATATCTGCTTTCATAGTATAATGGAAACAGGCAGCCTTTATTTATGAGGTAGTTTTCTGCATTTCCGAGAGCCTCGACAGCTTCAGAATTATTCTGATTAAGAGATTTTGAGATAAAACTGTTATATTCGGTACTGTTAAGATTAATGTAGTTATTGCTTGAATCTGTAACAAACTCCGAAAGAAATTCCATAGGTGAATCTAACGCAGTATTGAGCGGTGCAATTGCAATTTCATAATCGCCCGAAGCCATACGTTCTTCAATCTCATTTCTTGATAGAGGCTCTTTGTTAAAATAACAGGATAACATATTGTTCCAAGCTTCTATCATATATGTAGCCATTTTAGATGAGGCGTCATCGTCAAGATAGATTACCGTGTATGAATTCTTTAACTCAATGTCGCTGTCTTTAAGCTCCTTTGACGCCTGTGTATACAAAGTTTCGGGCTTTACCTCTTTATTGAGAGAGAGATTTCCGACTGCGTCACGATAATTCATTCCTGCAAACATAACATTACTTCCGATAAGCTGAGTAGTTCTGATATATGATGACGGTGCGTCTGAAAGTATGGAATTTCGGTTTAATGTTCCGAGCATAGATAACCTGAGCTTTTGGTTGTTAAAAACAGGAATACCTGTGTTAAAGCAAATTCCCCATAAAGTGTTTGATGTAGCGGTAATGTTAAGATTATTATCCTCCGCTGATTTAAGGTCGCCGCCGTATATTTCACAAAGGTCGGTTTCACCGCCGGTAATTGCGTCAACAGGGTTAAGCGGCTTCTGGGTTATTGTAAAATTAACTCCCACAGGTATGGCAGGATTTGCCCCTTTGTAGTCGTTGTTTCGTCTGATGTAGATGTACTTGTCGTGATCCCAGCCGTAAGTTTCTCTGATAGAGAAAGGCCCGTTTGTAATGATAAGGTCGGCGTCCTTGCCGTATTTACCTTTTGTGGAATTGAAAAATTTTTCTTGGCAGGGCATAGCGATACTTTCCGACAATGCGTAGAGAATACCGTCGGTAGGGTATTCAAGAGTAATCGAAAGTGTATTCTCGTCTATTGCATTAATTCCGAGTTGTTCGATTGGAGTTGTACCGTTATAGCAGGCGGCTGCATTTTTTATCGGAAAAAGGTCTGATACATTTTCTGCACGAGTGTCACGAGAGAGGGCACGTTTAATTCCGAAAACAAAATCCTCTGCCGTAAGGGTATCGCCGTTGCTCCATTTTGAGCCTTTTGCAAGATGAAAAGTGTATTCAAGCCCGTTATCGGATATATCCCAGCTTTCGGCAATGCCCGGAGAAACAGAGCCGTCCGAGCCGCTTTTTACAAGTCCCTCAAAGAGATTTGCAATAAGAATTTTTGAGGAGTAATCGTCTGCAATCTGAGGGTCAAGAGTAAGCGGATCGTTTTCAAGTAAAAAATTAATTATCTGATCCTCGGGGTGAGGAGTATCGTTTTCACAAGCTGAAAGTGATAAGCAGGCAAATGCTGTAATAAGTATTATAGAGAGAACTCTTTTTATTTTCATTGATATAACCTCTTTGATGTAAGTTTTAAGTAACAAATATTTACTCTTTGATTATAGCAAAGCGAGGGCTACTTATCAACAGAAATTTAAAAATAAAGTATGGGGTGTAATGATTACCATATTATTATCTTTATATTTGTATTAAATTACCAAAAAAACAAAATAATTGCATAAAATAGAGATAACCTTTTTGTTAATATAAAAAAATCGAAAAATAGGAACAAAAATATTGTAAAATCTATTGAAAAATAAGTTAAAATATAGTAAAATTTTTAATGAAGGAGTGATTCTTAATGCTTGAGTCCAATAAAGGTACAAAACCTGCAAATGACAGAATTAAATTTGAACTTACCGACAGCATGAAAATGCTTGTTGAAACCGAATTCTTCCCGATTTACAGCGATACGAGAGCCGGAAGAACCTTTAAGGTAATTAACGGCTATGTTGTTCCCGTTGAACAGCGTGAAGTAAATATGTGGAGAAATCGCCAGAGAAATCCGAGAGGATTTATTGTAGATGAAATTCGTGACGCTTCGGGTGCTATTAGTGATTATTCGATCTCTAAAAACGAGGCAGTTCCGCCTGCAGCACCTGCCGCAAACGCAAATCCGAACAGAGTACAGCCAACTGCACCTGCCGCAAACGCAAATCCGAACAGAATACAGCCGACAGCACCTGCCGCAAATGCAAACCCGAACAGAGTGCAGCCGACAGCATCTGCCGCAAACGCAAATCCGAACAGAGTACAGCCAACTGCACCTGCCGCAAATGTAAACCCGAACAGAGTACAGACTGCACCTGCCGCAAATGCAAACCCGAACAGAGTGCAGCCCAAGTCTGCACCGAACGCTGTACAAAATCAGAGAAGAAGCGGATATTCTCCTGCAAGGCAGACTAAGACATCAACTATATCCGATAGTGAAAAGGCAAGCCGTATTGCATTTGTGGAAGCCGATACATACAAACTTCTTCTTGAAACAGAATACTTTAAGATATATAACGATACGAGAGCAGGAAGAACTTTTAAGGTAATAGACGGTATGATGGTTCCTCTTGAACAGCGTGAAGTAAATATGTGGAAAAACCGTCAGAGAGTTCCACAGAATTTTATAGTAGAAATAGTTAATGATTCCGCAGGAAAGGTTTACGACTATAAAATAGAGAGAGCAGATGAAAACACAGCACAGCAGCCTGCCGAGCCTGCAAAGCCTGTAACACCCAGTCTTAATAAGCCTGCAAACCCGGATAGAGTACAGCCGACAGCACCTGCCGCAAATGCAAACCCGAACAGGGTACAGCCGACAGCACCTGCCGCAAATGTAAA
>CACWKD010000084.1 GCA_902761345.1 uncultured Ruminococcus sp.
CCACGTGCTACTTTGATGTCTCATTCATTGGCAACAGTTTCCTTTCTAACAAGCCGCCCTTTTGGTCTAATGGGGCGGTTTTGTTGTGCTAAAAAATATAAAAGGGCGGAGATACCGTGAGTGAAAAACTTAATCCAAGACAAAAGAAATTTGCTGAGTATTATGCACAGAGCGGCAACACTGTTCAAAGTGCAATAAGTGCAGGGTATTCGGAAACCTATGCAAACAGCAGGGCATACGAATTGTTGGAAAATGTGGGAGTTTCAGATTACATAAAGGAACTTACCGAAAAGGCAAAAGACGAACGTATCATGACCGCAAAGGATAGACAGGTTACATTATCCGATATTGCAAAAAATCCCGAAAACGAAACCTCCGACCGTATAAAAGCGATTGACACTCTCAACAAGATGACGGGAGAATATACAGTCAAAGTCGACACCACCGTTAAAACATCTCGCAAGCTTGCAGACGTTATTTCACAAGTAGGCGGTGAGGGACTTGACGAATAGGCTTTTCCCTCTGTCGCAAAAGTACATCGACTTTATAAACTGCGTACATAATGTTACCGCAGATTTTCTTGAGGGTACGACGGCAAGCGGCAAAACTACCGTAGGGGCAGGAATAAAGTTTATGTATATGGTTTCTGCAAGCCCTAAAAAGCTGCACATAATCGCAAGCAAGACAACAGGTACTGCCGAGAAAAATATCATACAGCAGGATAACGGTATACTTGATTTGCATACTAATGCCCGATATTTCGGCAACGGTGACAAGGATAACAAACTCCCTCATATAAAATTCGAGGGTAAAATCATATATGTATTAGGCTATGACAATAAAGATAAGTGGCTTAACGTCTTAGGCTCGCAGTTCGGGTGCGTTTATATTGATGAGGTAAACACCGCCGATATTGATTTCGTGCGTGAAATATCAACACGTAACGATTACCTTATGGCGACGCTTAACCCCGATGACCCGTCGCTGCCTGTCTATAAAGAGTTTGTAAACCGCTCCCGACCTTACAAAAAATATGCTAAAGATGTTCCGGCTGAAATTATGTCGGAGCTTTGCGAAGGACCTGTGCCGAATTGGCGGTATTGGTTCTTTTCTTTTGCCGATAATCTGTCGCTTACTCCCGAAGATATCGAGAGAAAAAAGCTTGCAGCTCCAAAGGGTACAAAACTGTATAAAAACAAAATTTTAGGCTTGCGTGGACGTGCGACAGGGCTTGTGTTTAACCTCGAAGATAAAAATATCATATCTGCCGAACAGGCTAAAAGCTTTAAGTATGTGCGGTTTTCGGCGGCTCTCGATACGTCATACTCTGACAGCACCCCGGACACTATGGCTTTTATCTTTACGGGAATTACCGACAGCAAAAAGTGTGTTGCTTTAGATGAACTCGTGTTTAATAATTCAGAAATGAAAACACCCGTTTCACCTTCCGATATGCCTAAAATATTTGTTGACTTTTTGGAAAAAAACCGCCGACTGTGGGGCTTTGCAAGAGATGTTTATATAGACAGTGCGGACAGCGCAACAATTACGGAGTGCAGAAAGTATAAGCGCCTGTCGGGCTGTATCTATAATTTTATTCCTGCATTCAAGAAAACACAGATAATAGACCGTATTCATTTACAGGCGGCTTGGCTTGCGTCAAACGAGTTTCTTGTTGTAAATACCTGTAAGAACTATATCGCAGAGATGAATATTTACAGTTGGCAGGAAAACAAATATGCTCCCGAGGACGGACACGATCACTGCATTAATGCCTGTCAATATGCGTGGCTGCCGTATAAAAATATGATTGGAAGTGTAAATTTTGAAGCTTAATTTTGGAGAGAGGGTGAAAACGATGATAAGAAACTGGCTCAATATCGCCCCCGCAGGAGAGCAGACATTCACCCTCAATGAAAGTACGACATTTGATACGGAGGTAATACGTTCAAAACTGTGGTACAGAGGAGATACCGACGAGCTGTCGCAATTCTTCGGGCAGATCAATAAATTCGGCAGAAAAACAGCCTTTTGGGAGAGCGCCCCCACAAATGAAAATATACGAAAAATTCACAGCGGACTGCCTGCAATAATCGCCGATACTCTCGCTTATCTTGTAAGCTCTGACCTTGATAATATCGAGGTCAATTCCGATATTTGGAAAGAAATAGAGGAGTATCTTGATTTTAGAAATATAGTGAAACGCGCAGTTATAGATACTCTTGTATGCGGTGACGGCGCTTTTAAAATCTCTGTCGATAAAGAGATCTCAAAATATCCTATCGTGGAGTTTGTCGGAGCAGAGGGCGTGGAGTTTGAGCGAAAAAGAGGAATAGTGACTGCCGTTATTTTTAAGACGCACTATTGTGAACGCAGTAAAAATTATACCCTTGTCGAACGGTACGAAAAGGGCGTTATCACAAGCAGACTGTATGATGACAACGGCATTGAGTACCCACTTGAAACGCTGCCGCAGCTTGCGGGTATCGAGAATGTAACGATATTTGACGGCGATTATATAATGGCTGTACCGCTGAGATTTTATGACTCACAGAAATTCTCCGGCAGAGGTAAATCCATTTTCAGCGGCGGTAAATCGGACTGCTTTGACGCGCTCGACGAGGTAATATCTCAGTGGTGGGACGCTCTGAGAATGGGCAGGGTAAAGCAGTACATACCTCAGGATATGATACCGAGAAACCCCGAAAACGGCTCATTAAACAGTCCCAACAGGTTTGGCAACGACTATATTATGACAAGCCCGCCGCTCGTTGACGGAGTGGATAATCAAAAAATAGAAGTGATTCAGCCTGATATAAAATACGAGGCTTTTGTAAGCTCTTACACAAACGCTGTTTTGATGTGTTTGCAGGGTCTTGTATCTCCTGCAACTTTGGGAATAGATGTCGGTAAAATGTCATCTGCCGAGGCTCAAAGGGAAAAAAAGGACGTTACGGGCAACACAAGAAACACGGTCACATCTGTGCTTGAAAAGGCGCTCCCAACGCTTATTACGGCAATACTCAAAACCTTTGACAATATGCAGGACGAACCACCGGGAGAGTACGAGGCAAGCGTAACATTCGGAGAGTACGGAGCGCCCGATTTTGACAGCAGAGTTGAAACGATAGGCAAGGCTTCGACTTACGGAATAATGTCCGTTGAAACACAGGTAAATGAGCTGTGGGGCAGTTCAAAGGACGATGATTGGAAAGCTCATGAAGTCGAGCGTATCAAGTCTGAGCAGGGAGTTGAACAGATGAACGAGCCGACATTCACAGAGGTGTAACAAATGGCTGATTACGACATCGGAGCGGCATTTGCAGAGATAGAAGACGAGCTTATATCATCTATGGTGCGAAACCTCAAACGCCATAAAGCTGAGGAGATCACAGAGGGCTTTGAGTGGGCGCAGTGGCAGGTTTTACAGTTACAGGCTCTTGAAGATTACAAACGTAAAGCGGCAGAGAAATTCGGTTCGGAGTTTTCCTCAATAAACGAAAAAATAGAGGAAAGCATAATAACCTCTTACACCGACGCGCAGACTTCTCAGGAAAAGGAAATACTCAGACGAATACAAAGAGAGATCCCCGAACCGATAACCGCAGGAAACGGCGCAGGGAATGTTACAGGGGAGTTTTTCCGTACAAACGACCGCAAGCTTGGCGCGCTTGTAAAAGCCACTACAAACGATATGCAGAGGGCAGAAACGGCAGTTCTGAGAATGACAAACGATAAGTACAGGAGCATAATTTTTAACGCTCAGGTGTACGCAAATACAGGAGCAGGCACATACAAAAAAGCTGTTGATATGGCAACAAGGGATTTTTTATCGGCAGGAATAAATTGTATCGAGTACAAAAACGGCAGACGTGTAAATATTCGCTCGTATGCAGAAATGGCACTGAGAACGGCAAACAAGAGAGCCTATCTTCAAGGCGAGGGCGAAATGCGGAAGAAGTGGGGCATACACACCGTCATTATGAATAAGAGGAGTAACCCTTGCCCTAAGTGTGCCCCGTTCGTCGGTAAGGTTATTGTTGATGATGTCTGGAGCGGAGGAACGGCTGAAGAAGCGACAAAAAGCGGCTATTTGCTTATGTCGGACTGCATCGCACAGGGGCTGTATCACCCAAACTGCAAGGACAGTCACACAACGTATTTTGGGGATATTCTCGATGAAGAGGAAGAAGAAAACGACCTGGAACAGACAGAAGTTACACCGAATGACGAGATCGCATTCACTCCTGAGGAACAGAAGCTCAGCGAACAGCTCTACGAAGCCGAGCAAAGAGAAAATTACTGCGAAAGGCAAGCGGAGAAGTTTGAGAGACTGTCGAAATATTCGCTTGATAAGAATAATCAGAGGATATATAAAGCGAGGAAGAGTGAGTGGAAAGAGAA
>CACWKD010000085.1 GCA_902761345.1 uncultured Ruminococcus sp.
TATTCAATATTCACTATTCATTACTTCCGTGTGGAGTGTTGAAAGTGGAGAGTGGAGTTTTTGAGTTAGAAATGCAGACTGTACAAAAACTAACAAACATATGAAACACTAAGATTAATAATACTCCCTCCGTCACTTCACTACGTTCAGTGACACCTCCCTCAAAGAGGGCGGCAAAAAAGGCTCCCTCGCTGAGGGAGCTGTCAGCGTAGCTGACTGAGGGAGTTTTATCAATTCGAACAAATTATAGTATTAATTTTATGTAAAAATGTCTTTTTGCACGGTCTGAATGAGGAGTTAGGAATAAGTTGTTAGTTCAAAGCTCAGAGTTATTAGTTCAAAGTAAGATTTGTCAAACAACTAATAACTACCAACTAATAACTACCAACTAACAGCTTTGAACTTAAAAAACCAAAGGAGAATAAAAATGAGTGACTGGACAGAAATAAAGATCATTGTCCCGAATAAATATATTGATATTGCAGGAGATATTGCTCAGATGACAGTGCCGTACGGTATCTATATCGAGGATTACTCTATGCTTGAAGAAGAGGTAGAGCAGATAGCCCATATTGACCTTATTGACGAGGAACTGCTTAAAAAGGACAGAACAAAGGGTATAGTGCATATATATATCAGTCCCGAGGATAATCCGCAGGAGGCGATAGCGTTTCTTACGGAGCGTTATACAAGCGAGGGTATACCTCATACGATAGAGAGTGAAAGCTGTATCGAGGAGGATTGGCTCAACAACTGGAAGAAGTATTTTAACCCTATTCCCGTAGGCGAAAAGCTGCTTATTCGCCCTACCTGGAGAGATGAATTTGACGCTCAGGGAAGAGTTGTGTTAAATCTTGACCCGGGTCTTGCCTTTGGAACAGGTACTCACGAAACTACAAGGCTTGTCTTGCAGGTGATAGAGAAATATGCCGAAAAAGGGAAAACATTCCTTGATATAGGCTGCGGCAGCGGTATACTTGCTGTTGCGGGCTTGCTTTTAGGGTGTGACAGTGCGGTTGGTGTGGATATAGACGAGATGGCGGTTAAAACTGCAAGAGAAAACGCCGAGCTTAATAAAGTAGCGGATAGGTTTGAGGTGCTTTGCGGCAACCTTACCGACAAGATAAGCGGTACTTACGATATAGTTGCGGCAAATATAGTGGCAGACGCTATAATCGCACTCAGCCGTGATGTCGGAAGCTTTATGACAGACGATACCGTTTATATAATGAGCGGAATTATAGATACAAGAGCGGACGAGGTTGAAAAGGCAGTTTGTGACAAGTTTAATATTATCGATAAATACGAAGAAAACGGTTGGGTTTGTCTTGTGGCAAAGAAAAAATAATTGCTGTATTTGTTAAAAAAGGATTGACCTATTTTGTATTTGTGGTACAATATTAATATATGATTACACACAATTGGAGGAAACTAAAATGAAAAAAAGAACTAAAGAAGCCGCAAATATGTTTTTCTCTGCATTTCTTGTGTTTGCATATGTAATATGCAGTTACTTTATATTGCAGCTTTCGTCATCTCTTACAAACACAACTGCTTACAGTATAGTCACAATAGCGGTAGTGGTAGTGTTCGGCATACTTTTGTTTTATGCCACGAGAGTGGGCGACGGCAAGCAGATAGTGAGATTTAGTCCGTCTGTGCTTATACTTATTGTGCTGCCGTCTTTGTATGCTATAAGCGCATTTTTTGCTGTCGGACTTCCGCTCCACGAGAAAATGATACAGAACAGCATTGTACTGTATTTTGCAGCGGTAGCATTGGGTTACGGAATACCCTACACATTTTTAAGCGGTTTTGAAACAGTAGCGGCAGAGGACGTGTATTTCCCAGAACACTTCGAGGATAAAAGCGAGGACGAAGAGTAAATACATATACTTACTGTAACGGAGAATAATAAACATAAAAATTCCCCTGCTGAGGTAGGGGAAACTTTTCTGTATTTATTGCCGACGACATATTTTTTGATCTAATGCATATTTTCGGAAAGTGTAATTAATGAAGATTGAATAATGAATAGTGAATAATGAATAATATCGGAAAGCCTTCGGCTTTGGATTTATAGGTTGGTACTTTTTAGATAAATGTTACTTTGAACTTTGAACTATAAACTAACAACTTTGAGCTGCAAACACACTAATCACTATCACACAATAGGATCTTTTCAATGACGTTTACTAAAGTAAAAATAATATAGTAATACACGGAGGTAATAACAATGGGTTGTACACACGATTGTGAAATAAGGAGTTGTCAGAGTACAAATGAAGAAAGATACGGATTTTGAGTGCGTTTTATACTCTGTATATGAATGGCTTTATGGCATAAAAATAAAATATGCCGAGCAATTAATGATAGAGATAATAAAAGAAGATCAGGATAGCCTTACTGTAAATTTTGATACAAAGCAATATATTGCAGAGCTTAACTGTTCAAAGCCCGATTTCCGTCCGTATAGATTTGTTAAATTTTGCGTGTTGGATATTGAGAAAGATACAACACAGCAGCCGGCATTTGTTTACTATGACGATGATAATGCATCTATTATAGATATAATTAATAATTTAATATAGGTATTGATTTTATTCTAATAAATTAAAAAACGGAGGTAATAACAATGGGTTGTACACACGATTGTGAAAGCTGTTCAAGTGCGTGTGCTTCAAAGGAGCCGGAGAGCCTGAAATTGAAGCTTAACGAGATGAGCAGCGTAAAAAAAGTAATAGGAGTAGTAAGCGGAAAGGGCGGAGTAGGAAAGTCAACAATAACATCAATGCTTGCCGTAGCTATGAACAGAGAGGGATATAAGACGGCAATACTCGACGCAGACGTAACGGGACCGTCAATACCGAAAGCGTTCGGACTTCATGTAAGGGCGGTAGGCAGCGATTTGGGTATACTTCCTGTCGAAACATCAACGGGAATAGAAGTAATGAGCGTAAATCTTCTGCTTGAAAACGAAACAGACCCCGTAGTGTGGAGAGGACCTGTAATATCGGGAACAGTAAAGCAGTTCTGGACAGATGTAATATGGAACGATGTAGATTATATGTTTGTAGATATGCCTCCGGGAACAGGCGATGTAGCGCTTACGGTGTTCCAGTCGCTGCCGCTTGACGGAATAATTATTGTAACATCTCCGCAGGAGCTTGTGTCGATGATAGTAGAGAAGGCTGTAAAAATGGCTGAAATGATGAATATACCGATACTTGGTATAGTTGAGAATATGAGTTATTTCAAATGTCCCGAATGCGGCAAGGAGCATAAGATTTTCGGAGACAGCAAGATAGAGGAAACGGCAGAGAAATTCGGTACAAAGGTAATCGCAAAAATGCCGATTGACCCCGAGTTTGCGAAGTGCGAGGATAACGGTTCTATAGAGATGTATGTAAGCGACTGTATGGACGGAGCAGTTGATTTGCTGAAAAACATCTGAGCTGTCTTTGAGTGTGGAATGAGTTGTTAGTTCAAAGTTGTTAGTTCTAAGCTCAAAGTTATTAGTTGTTAGTTGAAGTGATTCTTTGGAATCTGGACTTTGGACTTTGAACTTTCAACTAACAACTAAAAACTAAAAAAAGCGGTATAAAACATACTGCTTGTGCATATAATATATTGAAAGTGACGAAAAACAAATAAATTAAAAAATCTCTTGACAACAGATAAAAATAGTAGTATAATTAATAACTGTTGAGAGGATATCAACAAAAATATCGCGGAGTGGAGCAGTTTGGTAGCTCGTCGGGCTCATAACCCGAAGGTCGTAGGTTCAAATCCTGCCTCCGCAACCACTAAAAACGGCTTGAACAGTAGGTTTGAGCCGTTTTTCTTTTGTTGTGCATATTGCCGAACAGGGCGTTTTGTTGTTTATTTGTTGTTTATGGGGTTAAAAATCGGCATACAGCAGCGGTCTGGTCTGTGTTTGTGTAATAGATTCTGAACAATTTTTCATTTTCAACTTTTATGCCGCATGCTATAGAGCAAGTAAAAACCGGCAGTCAGAGTGCGTAACACATGCAGGCGTGTGCCTGCCGGTCTTTTCTTTGCTTATGGCAGCGGCACACCGCAAATCAGAATGTATAATAGCAGAAGTCTATTTTTGTTTCTGTTATTTCTTCTACCTTCTTTATGAGCTGTTTCCAGTAGTGTT
>CACWKD010000086.1 GCA_902761345.1 uncultured Ruminococcus sp.
ATTTACAATTAGATTGTATCATTGCATTTTTGAGATGTCAAGCAGTTCTCAGCCCTTACGGGCTGACGGCAATTCATCCCCGACCTATAGAGGTCGGAGATGAATTGCCGAAGTAGGATAAATATAATACCCTATTTTCCCCGAATTTCCCTGCTTTATACAGCCGATGTCATACTCCCCGTATTTTTCAATAACAGTATCAATATCACTGCCAAGTATAAGCCAATCATTATATTTATAATAGCTTCCATGCGATAATACAAACAATACTGTACAAGCAAGCAAAGCTGCGTTTACAAAAAAAGCTGTTAAGTAACCTCTTATTTTCTCGCCCTTATGCTTTCGCACAATAATACAAATAATACATATTATTATTCCTATAACAAGTACGCTTATAATCGCTAACTCCGTGATTCCAACATACCAAGGGTTCATTTTTACTCCTTACGCTAAATAACTCAAAAGCTCCTCTGCACTGTCAAGAACAGGAATACCGTATCTTCTCAGCACATCCGCACCCTGATGTCCCTTTGCTACAAGCACACAGTCTGCACCGACTTTTTGTGCGGTTTCATAATCGTGGTACATATCGCCTATGAACAGTGTATCTCTCGGAGAAAATCCGTTTCTCTTACATACAGCCACTGCACGATCGCTTTTGTCGCCGCAGTCTATATCGTCCGAACCCGACATAAATTCAAAATACCCGTCAAGTCCGAACCCCTTTAAGCTGTCCTTTAGTCTTTTGCTTTCAAATCCCGATATTACAGCCTGACGAACACCCTGCGAATAAAGATTTTTTATCATCTTCACAGCTTCGGGAAACACACCTGCTGTCGGAAAAAGCTTATCATAATTATTTAAGAAACGCTGTGCTATCTCGGAAAAGTCATAGCTGTCAAAATTCGGGAAAATCTTTCTGTAAAAACCAATAATAGGCATTTCGCATTCTTTGAGATAAAATTCAAGGTCTATCTCCGGCAATCCGTACGATTTAAGAACAACATTCTCTGCGTCTACCGCAAGCTGCGCATCGTCTATAATTGTGCCGTTATAGTCCCAAATGATATTTTTGTATCTCATCATACACTCTGCTCCCCGTTATTCTCGCCGTCCTGTTCGTTTTCTTCACACGGTACAAGACGTTTTTTGATAGACATACCGTTATAGTTGATCTTAAACCTTACCTTGCCCGTCATTTTTCTGCTGCAATTATCGCAGAAAAGAGTTGCAACAAAACCTCTGTTACGAAGCGTCCATTCTTCTTCAACTCTCATAGGGCTTCCGCACTTATCGCAAACAAAGTTAAACTCTCCCTTATTTACAAGAGGGTGATTAATATCTGTAAGGTAGTACGGCTTGAAAGTAAGGCGGTAATGGAGTTCGCTTCCTGTTTCTATGAAACTCTCAATTCTCTTCTTATCATACAGCTTTGAAAAAATATTCATTGACATCACAGCGTCCTGAAACGCCCTGTGCCACACTACATCGGTAAGATCTATTCCCACCTGCTGTGCGGCAGGCAAAAGACCGAGCTGCTGACCTGCGTTGTAAATACCCAATATCTCGGCACAGTATCTCTGTATATCAACATACTTTCCGATAAAACCTATGTCATCGATCTTGTTGTAATACTCGTTATTCTCCATTATCGCAAGTATATCGCACGTTCCCCAAGTCATGAGAATATCATCGAGAGAAAGAAACTTCTTGAACTTGCTTATAGCATGAGTATAGGTGTTTCCGTCTGCCGCAAGCTCTTCGTTACTGATGTTTGTAAGCTCTTTGATCTTGCCCGAAAGCTTTTTCCCCACCTGTGGAGATACAAGCATAGAGAATTTGCCCGTAATATTAAAATCCTCGTCAAACTTTACCGCTCCGAACTCTATTATCTCGCTGATAAAGCTTTTTGATTTCTTACTGTATGAGCTGTTCCACTCTAAATCAAGAATTACAAAGTTCATGATTTAATTCTTACTCCTCGTTCATCATTCATCAGGAGTCCGGAATAATCTACAAATTCATTCCTAACTCCTAACTGCTCATTCCTAATTTACTTCTTAAACTGTTTCTTCATTCTCTGTTCCTTGCTGAGAATGGTCTTTCTTATTCTTATATTCTTAGGCGTAACCTCAACAAGCTCGTCCTCTGCTATAAATTCAAGACACTGGTCAAGGCTCATTATTGTGGGAGGTGTTAGTTTTAAAGCCTCGTCCGAACCCGACGCACGAGTATTTGTGATGTGTTTTTTCTTGCAGACATTAACTGTAATATCCTCGCTCTTCGGACTTACTCCGACTACCATTCCCTCATATACGGGAACTCCCGGGCCTATAAACAATCTTCCTCTGTCCTGCACCTGGAAAAGTCCGTAACCTGTCGAGTCGCCTGTTTCGTGTGCTACAAGCGAACCCTGATGACGTGTTGCGATATCGCCCTTGTACGGCTCGTAACCGTCAAACACATGGTTCATTATACCATTTCCGTTTGTATCTGTAAGGAACTCCGAACGATATCCCATAAGTCCTCTTGCAGGTATCTTATACTCAATGTGAGTAGTGCCGCCATCTCTTGTACCCATATCTATAAGTTCGGCTTTTCTTGAACCCAACTTTTCCATTACAGCGCCTACATAGTTTTCGGGAACTTCTATGATAAGATACTCCATAGGCTCATGCAAAGCGCCGTCTATTGTTTTATAGATAACAGTCGGACGTGATACCTGGAACTCGTATCCCTGACGACGCATCTGCTCGATAAGGATAGATAAATGAAGCTCGCCTCTGCCCGATACTCTGAATGTATCGGCGGAGTCTGTTTCCTCTACACGCATAGCAACATTTGTTTCTACTTCTTTAAAAAGTCTGTCACGGATATTTCTTGAAGTTACGAATTTACCGTCCTGTCCTGCAAACGGGCTGTTATTTACCAAAAACATCATTGACACAGTCGGCTCGTCTATCTTTATAAAAGGCAGCGGCTCGATACAATCGGGCGAACACGCTGTTTCACCGATATTGAGGTCTGCGATACCGCTCACCGCTACTATATCGCCGACAGTCGCGCTCTCTGCCTCTACTCTTTTAAGTCCCTCGAACTGATAGAGTTTAACTATCTTTGCATTTCTTACACTTCCGTCTTTTTGACAAAGCGATACCTGCTGACCGATTTTTACCGTACCTCTCTCTACTCTGCCTATACCAATTCTGCCTACATAGTCATCGTAATCTATGTTGGAGAAAAGAAGCTGAAGTCCTGCGTCAAAGTCGCCCTCGGGTGCGGGTATTTCCTCTAAAATCTTATCAAAAAGCGGTTTCATATCCGTACCCTGTTCATCGGGGTCGAGGGTAGCATAACCATCTCTGCCCGACGCATACACAACAGGAAATTCAAGCTGATCGTCGTCCGCACCAAGCTCTATAAACAGGTCAAGCACCTCGTCTATAATTTCTGCGGGACGTGCGCCGGGACGGTCGATTTTATTTATTACAACAAGAGGTTTCTTTCCAAGACCCAAAGCCTTTTTCAGTACAAACCTTGTCTGCGGCATACAGCCCTCGAATGCGTCTACAAGCAATAATACTCCGTCAACCGTCATAAGAATACGCTCAACCTCACCGCCGAAATCAGCGTGTCCGGGAGTATCGACAATGTTTATTTTTGTACCGTTGTACATAACGGAGGTATTCTTTGAAAGTATCGTAATACCTCTTTCACGTTCAAGGTCGCCGTTATCCATTACTCTTTCTGCAACTGTTTCATTCTCACGAAATGTACCGCTCTGTAAAAGAAGCTGGTCTACAAGCGTAGTTTTTCCGTGGTCAACGTGTGCAATTATCGCAACATTTCTAAGGTTTTCTCTCTTACCCACATTTCTTACCTCTTTTTCTTTATAATTCAACTTATAAATTATAGCATATAAAACGGCTGTTTTCAACGAAAAATACGGCACGATAATATTTTTGTCAAATAGTACAAAACCAAAAATTATTGGTACATTTTTTTGCACGCATTCAAAATTGTTTTATAATCAGTGACATACTCCCCCCACCTATAGAGGTGGGGGCTTCTCGCTCAAGTATGGTAACCCATACAGTATCAACGAGCTATCCCCGTGTGTCCCACGGTTCT
>CACWKD010000087.1 GCA_902761345.1 uncultured Ruminococcus sp.
TTAGCACTCGTTGCCATAACTCCTATTCCTGTTAAGAATATGAAGATAAGGCTAACCACAAGTATTTTTACAAGTGATATCGATGCTTCTTTATTTTTTCTCATATTTTTTTATTTCGTCCTCCTTATCGATACGACATCTATATTATTCGTCTATTGTTATGTTATATATAGACAGTTTGTTTGAACTCATATTAGTTCTGCTGATGGGACGTATGCCTGCGTGTCTGGCAGTTGTGTTTCTTACCGTGGCGTGTACGCTGCTTATACAATTTAAAAACAGTATCCCCGCAGCATTGATAATGACAATAGTTAGCTTGTTCTATACCTTGATAATGTCGCTTTCCACATTTACTATTTTTGGATTTGATATGTTTATGGTGTCGGTGTTAGCTTTAGTATCGACTGTTTATACAAACCGCCTTTATTCAAATTATCTTGCCACACTAACTGTACCTGATAAACTCAGTGATGTTTTTAAGGTATGATAAGAATTCGTAAAGCGTGAGAAATTTATAACAAAATAACAAGATATATGATTAGAATTAACTAACAGTTTGCCGTATTCGTTATAAAATTGCAAACTACTATTGATTTTTTGAGAAAACGTGATATTATATTAATATACTTATAAACTGCAAAAGGCAGTAAACCTGCCCGATACAGCCAGTTCCCGAATAAGGAAAGGAAAATTTGCAATTCTTAGTATAGGAGGAGTATCAGATGAATAATTACGAACAGTGGGAAGACTTCGAAGGAAGCTTGTGGAAGAATGAAGTTAACGTCCGTGACTTCATTCAGAAGAACTACAAGCCGTATGACGGAGATGAGAGTTTTCTTTCGGGATCAACCGAAGCAACAGATAAGCTTTGGGGCGAACTCCAGAAATTACAGAAAGAGGAACACGCTAAGGGCGGAGTTCTTGACATGGATACCGATGTAGTATCAACACTTACGTCACATAAACCGGGATATATCAGCGAGGAGCTGAAAGACCTTGAAAAGATAGTGGGACTTCAGACAGATAAGCCCTTAAAGCGTGCGTTTATGCCGTTCGGGGGAATAAGAATGGCGGAGCAGGCTTGCTCAACTAACGGATATACTCCGAGTCCGGAGCTGCACAAGGTTTTTACGGAATACAGCCGTACTCACAGCGACGCAGTATTCTCTGCATATACACCCGAAATGAAGAAATGCCGTCACGCGCATATTGTGACAGGACTTCCCGACACATACGGCAGAGGAAGAATTGTAGGCGATTACAGAAGAGTTGCGCTCTACGGTATAGATTTTCTTATTAATGAAAAGAAGAAAGACTTTGACAACTGCGGTGACGGAACTATGCTTGATGATATTATTCGTCAGCGTGAGGAGATCGCTATGCAGATAAAGGCACTTGAAGGCATTAAGAAAATGGCTGAGATGTACGGATATGATATTTCACAGCCTGCCAAGAATGCGCAGGAGGCTGTTCAGTGGCTGTATTTCGGATACCTCGGCGCAATTAAAACTCAGAACGGCGCAGCTATGAGTGTGGGAAGAGTTTCGACTTTCCTTGATATATTTATAGAAAGAGATCTTGAAAGAGGTGTTATCACCGAGAGCGAGGCACAAGAACTTATAGATCATTTTGTACTGAAACTTCGTATGGTAAAGTTTGCGCGTATTCCGCAGTATAATCTGCTTTTCTCGGGAGACCCTGTATGGGCAACTCTTGAAGTGGGCGGTATCGGAATGGACGGCAGATCTATGGTTACTAAGAACGACTATCGTTTCCTGCACACTCTTGAAAATATGGGACCGTTCCCCGAGCCAAATCTTACGATACTGTATTCATCACAGCTTCCCGACAACTTCAAGAAATACTGTTCTTATATCTCTATAAAGACGAGTTCCGTACAGTATGAGAATGATGACGTTATGAAGCCTGTTTGGGGAGATGATTATTCTATTTGCTGCTGTGTATCCGCTACACAGACCGGTAAAGAAATGCAGTTCTTCGGTGCAAGAGCAAATCTCGCTAAGTGCCTTTTGTATGCTATAAACGGCGGTGTAGACGAAAAGCTGTTCGAGCAGATCGGCCCGAAATACGCTCCGATTACATCTGAGTATCTTGATTATGACGAGGTAGTTGAGAAGTATTTGAAGATGATGGACTGGCTTGCAGATGTTTATGTAAATACGCTTAACCTTATCCATTATATGCACGACAAGTATTACTATGAAGCAGCAGAAATGGCGCTTATCGACACGAATGTAAGACGTACATTTGCAACAGGTATTGCAGGATTTTCTCACGTTGTTGACTCGCTTAGCGCAATAAAGTATGCTAAAGTAAAGACAGTAAGAAATGATGACGGAATTGTTGTCGATTATATAGTGGAGGGAGATTTCCCGAAGTACGGCAACGATGACGACAGAGCAGACGAAATAGGCGTATGGATACTCAAGACATTCCTTGATAAGCTGAAAAAGCACCACACATACCGCAACTCCGAACCCTCTACTTCAATTCTTACTATCACATCTAATGTAGTTTACGGAGAGTCAACGGGCGCTACTCCGGACGGAAGAAAAGCAGGAGCGCCTTTTGCACCGGGTGCAAATCCAAGCTACGGTGCGGAGCAGAGCGGACTTCTATCGTCGCTTAATTCTGTTGCAAAGCTGCCTTATGAATGGGCGCTTGACGGAATTTCAAACACACAGACGATAAGCCCCGACGCATTGGGACATGATGAAAACGAAAGGGTAGTAAATCTTGTGCAGGTTATGGACGGATACTTCGATCAGGGGGCACATCACCTCAATGTAAATGTATTCGGCGTAGAGAAGCTCATAGACTGTATGGAACACCCCGAAAAAGAGGAGTATGCAAACTTTACTATCCGTGTATCGGGTTATGCAGTAAAGTTTATCAATCTTACAAGAAAGCAGCAGCTTGATGTAATTGCAAGAACTTGCCATAAATTAATGTAAGCGGTTGATGATTATGAGGTACAATTATTCACAGGGATTAACAAAAGGTAATGTACATTCACTGGAGAGCTTCGGTCTTGTAGATGGGCCGGGGGTTAGGTATGTTGTGTTTTTGCAGGGGTGTGCATTGAGGTGCAAGTACTGCCATAATCCCGAAACATGGGCGGCAGATAACGGCTCTCAATGGACGGCTAAGCAGCTTTTTGATAAGGTTTACCGTTTCCGGAATTACTGGAAAGACAACGGCGGAATTACTGTAAGCGGCGGAGAACCTTTGCTTCAGATGGAGTTCGTGACCGACTTCTTCACGCTTGCAAAGGCTAAGAATATTCATACAGCGATAGATACGGCGGGACAGCCATATCGCCAAGACGAACAGTGGCTTGAGAAGTTCTCACGGCTTATGGACGTTACCGATCTTGTCATACTTGATTTGAAAGACTGGAACAGCGATAGACATAAGGCTCTTACAGGTATGGGTAACGAGAATATAAAGCAAATGGCACAGTGGCTGTCAGATTACGGCAAAGATATGTGGATAAGACATGTTCTTGTACCGGGGCTTACCGATAACGAGGACGATCTCAAAGCTATGGGAGAGTTTATATCAACACTTAAAACAGTAAAAAAAGTAGAAATTTTGCCGTACCATGCTTTTGGAGTTCCTAAGTGGGAAAAGCTGGGAATAAAATACGAGCTTAACGATGTTGAAGTTCCAACCGACGAACAGGTAAAACGTGCCGAAGATATTATCGGTGTGAAAAATTATACTTGATACAAATAGTTCCCTCTCCGTATAGGAGGGGGATTTTTGTCTGTAATACTTGTAAGATGTGTTTTTAAAATAACGAGATTGACAATTACTATTCAATATTTCTTGCCCCTCTTTTTAAAAAATGTAACCAACGTCAGTACCTTTAGGTAAGGGCAAGCAGCCCAAAATTATTGCTCCGTACAAAAAAATTTGTGCGGAGTATTCTTTTTTTAAAAAAACAGTTGACAAGTGCATATTATGGTGATATAATTAAAACATCATAAACCTATCGACTAAGTAGGTTTAAAAAGGGTGATTTGATGAACGCAGAGATAGCTTACAAGCACAGACGATGTTGCAGAATTTATCATTAATTAAGCGGAGTATTAATATACTATTA
>CACWKD010000088.1 GCA_902761345.1 uncultured Ruminococcus sp.
CTCACCTCTTGTTACAACAGATATTTACAATTAGATTGTATCATTGCATTTTTGAGATGTCAAGCAGTTCTCAGCCCTTACGGGCTGACGGCAATTCATTGTAATCCAGAATTACCGCCGATAAAGCCCCACTCCAACTATCCTCAAATCCGAGCGTCAACGACTGCATATCCTCGGGTATAACGGTATTTTCAAAAACACGCTTTACCTCGTCAAGATAGCTTTCGGGATTGCTTAACGACGGACTGAAATGCGTAAGCCATAAACACGATACATCCGCATCTTTCGCAAGCTGTGCCGCCTCCGAAAACATACAGTGAAAATTCTTCTCAGCTTTTGTTATCTTCTCAGGCTCTGCGTACATTCCCTCGCATATAAACAAATCCGAGTTCTTTGCATACCTCAACATAGTATCTGTCGGGCGTGTATCGGTACAATAAGTTACCTTGATACCTTTTCGTGGTTTTCCCAGCACATCGCACGGATAGAATATCCTGCCGTTATATTCAGCCGTAAGGTTATTCTGAAGCTGTTTCCACATTTTTTTGGGAATACCTAATTGTTTTGCTCTCACAGGGTCAAATTTTCCCGCACGTTCCAAAGACAATGCATACCCGTAACACATAACGCTGTGCCTTACAGGAAAAGCGTCTATTTTAAGTCCAATAAGATCAAGCCGCCTGTACTCCCCGTCAAGCTCTATATACCGTATCTCAAACGGCAGTTCCCTTGCTATAACACACAGGCTTTCAACTACGTTTCTAAGTTCCCCAGGACCTGCAAGAGTTATAGGTTCACAGCGTTCACTTTTGGCAACAGATAAAAGAAGTCCCGGAAGTCCTGAAATATGATCTGCGTGATAATGAGTAAACAAGATTACATCAATATCATGCAGCGACAATTTTTTTCTTCTTATCATTATCTGCGTGCCCTCTCCGCAGTCGATAAGTAGTCCGTGTCCGTTATATTTTACATATAAGGAGGTCAACGCTCTCTCAGGCAGCGGCATTGTACCGCCTGTACCAAGCAAACATAAATCTATCATAACTATCTCCTCGCACAATAATTCCATAGCCTTATTATAAGATCAATTCAAAAAAAACACAAGTAAATATTTAAAACATTTTACAAACATATAAAAAACAACCTGCGAATACAATATTATATCAATAGTCAGGAGGTATAATATGGGTGTTGCAGAAATAATATTGCTCGCAGTCGGACTTTCAATGGACGCCTTTACAGCGGCACTTTGCAAGGGTATCGCCATGAAAAAGTGGAACGCAGGCTACACTGTCATAATCGGAGGATTTTTTGGAGCGGCGCAAGCGCTGATGCCTGTGATCGGGTGGTTTTTAGGCAGCAATATGAAAGAATATATCTCGGCGTTTGACCACTGGATAGCATTTTTACTATTGGGATATATCGGAGGCAAGATGATCTATGATGAATTAATAGAAAAAAAGCCCGAGGTAATTCTAACAAATAACGCTGATATTAAAGAAATTCTCATATTGTCTGCCGCAACAAGTATCGACGCACTTGCAGCAGGAATTACCCTTGCATTTTTAAATGTCAATATTGTAATGGCAGTTATAATTATCGGCTGTACCACGTTTATGCTGTCATGCGTCGGCGTGTGTACAGGTTATCTCTTCGGATCAAAATTTGAAAAACACTCGTCTGTAATCGGAGGATCAATATTGATATTGATAGGTATTAAAATTCTCATCGAACATCTTATATAATAAAAAAATAAGCCTATAATATATCCGCAAATAATATATACTCAAATAATATATACGCAAATAATATATACGAATTTCATATTTAAAAATAATGTATATGTACTTTTTTGTTGACATTCCTGTTACCGTGTAGTATAATATTAATAAGAGTAACTATTGTTATCTGTGTACATCTATAACGTACCCGTAAAATATGCTGTCGTGGCATATTTTATGTCAATGTATTTTGCGGTATGTATAATACTTACAGTTTGCAGAAACACTTATGCTGCCTGGGAGTGCGACTGTATTCTGCCTGTTTATACTGCGTTTGGATCGTACTTATGATATAATAAAAAATGTACATATTTTACAAAGGAAGAAAAACTATGGGTATTGCAGAAAATTTAAAAAAAGGAACATCTGAGCTTCTTATTCTCTATCTGCTTGACAGTGAGGATATGTATGGTTATCAGATAGCACATGAGCTAAAGGTTAGAAGCGGTGAACAGTTCGTAATGCCGGAGGGTTCTCTTTATCCTACACTTTACCGTCTTATAGACAAAGGTGTTATCTCCGATAGAATGGAGATCGTAGGTAAAAGACTTCGTAAGTATTATCACTTAGAACCATACGGCAAAGAGTATCTTGCTACGATCCAGGCAGAGTACGACAAAATAAACCAAGGTATCCAAATGTTACTGTCAACAACAAAAGACAAGCTAGTCGATAAAGATTGATCACGGCGAACAAACACTAACGAACGCAGGTGAAGCTTTAATGTTTCACCTGCGTTTTCCTGTTATTAAAACTCACTAAACGATAACGGCATTAACTCTTCGAGAGTTTTTTCGATAATATTTTTCCCGTCCGTCATTACAACCTTGAAATCCTTATTGCAAAACTCACACAATACCTGTCTGCACACTCCGCACGGAGGAGTAAAAATAATCTGTCCGTCCTTTCTGTGCGCCGCAACCGCTATCTTTTTAAAATCTCGTTTGCCGTCTGCCGCCGCAGAGAAAACCGCTGTTCTCTCCGCGCAGTTAGCTGCGGAAAAAGACACGTTCTCAACATTACAGCCCAAATACACAGACCCGTCACCGCATAAAAGCGCCGCCCCAACCGAAAACCCCGAATACGGAGAATAGCTTTTTTCCGCCGCATTATGCGCAAGTTCAAGGAGTTTTTCGTTATTCACAATTTACTCCCCCAGTCTTACGGCTGTTTCAAGCGAAAGCTCTATCATATTTGTAAACGAGTTTTGTCTTTCTTCAGCCGTCATAGCCTTATCCGTTCCTATGCAATCCGAAACAGTAAATATACCAAGTGCGTTTTTCTTTGCATAAGAGGCATTCATATATAACGCTGCTGTTTCCATTTCTACCGCAAGAACACCCATAGCTTTCCATTTGCAGCTCTCGGTTTCATCAGCAGAGTAGAAGGTATCGGAGCTTAGAATATTTCCTATATGAACAGTCTTTCCAATTTCTCTCGATACATCATCTAAGGTTCTGAGTAAAGTGTAACAGGCAGTCGGAGCAAAGCTGCCGTTTAAGCCGTACTGCGACGCATAGTTTGAATTGGTACACGCACCCATTGCCGCTATAATATCGCCAAGGTCAAGTTCGGGCTGTAATGCCCCTGCCGAGCCTGTTCTGATAATATTGTTGACATCATAGAAATTGAAAAGCTCATAGCTGTAAATTCCCATTGAGGGAATACCCATTCCGCTGCCCATTACAGAAACCTTTACACCCTTATACTTTCCGGTATAGCCAAGCATACCTCTTACCGAAGTCACAAGAACAGCATTATCAAGGAACTTCTCCGCAATAAGCTTTGCACGCAAAGGATCACCGGGCATAATTACCGTTTTTGCGAAATCGCCTGTTTTTGCTTCAATATGTGGTGTAGGAACACTCATAATCAAAACCCCCATTTCAATATTATTGTATAGATTATACAAACTATTATTAATAAAGTCAAGACTAATATTACATTTATTGTAAAAAAACTCCTGCTGTCAATCCGACAAACAGGAGTTTTTTTATATCACTAAATCAGTACGGTACGCTGAGAGGATTGACAGCGCCGTTTTCGTCAATCTCAGCAATTCAAATATCCACGGCGTTCTCTCAAATCCCCGGGTACTCAGGCAGGAGCCCTCGCTCAAGTGGCTCAGCGTATCTGTTCTTTACGGCAT
>CACWKD010000089.1 GCA_902761345.1 uncultured Ruminococcus sp.
ATATTCTGAATTTATACGCCTTATTCAATGCTTCTCACCTCTTGTTACAACAGATATTTACAATTAGATTGTATCATTACATTTTTGAGATGTCAAGCATTTTCAGCCCTTACGGGCTGACGGCAATTCATCCCCGACCTATAGAGGTCGGAGTCTTCTTGCCGAAGTAGGATAAAAGAATTGACACACCAAAACTGAATAGAGTATAATTAATACGGCGGTTTAATTATCGCCGTATTATTGTTTTGTAATTGGAGAAATATATGGACTACATAAAATTCTATACAAAAATAAGCACACCGTTTAAATCAAATAAAACGCTGATGCTTTTACTCAAATTTATTTACAAGATACTTCCTATAATAGTGTTTATAAGCTACCCCGTACTTTTGGGGTATCTTGTTTTTACACACAGTTACAAGCTGTTCAGGTGCATTACCGTGCCGCTCGGTGTGTTTCTATCTATCACGGTGTTCCGTGCTTTGGTGAATGCAGAACGTCCCTATGAAAAATACGGTACTGCTCCCCTGTTTCCCAAAAGCACAAAAGGAAAATCATTCCCGAGCAGACACACTGCAAGTGCTGCTGTTATCGCTATGGCTATGATGTATGTAAATCCGGTTATAGGGGCAGTATTTCTTGCGGTGGCATTCCTCATAGCGTTGTCGAGAATAATCGCAGGAGTACATTTTCCGAAGGACGTTGCGGCAGGTTTTTTATATGCTGTCATACTCGGAGGAATATTTTTGTATTTACTTTGATATAATGCACAAAACTATGTGACAAAATTCATTAGAAATTGTTAATGCAATAAAACCAAAAAAATTGTATAATAGTATTATAAATAAATCAGGAGTTTTGCGTAATGGAGGAATGGGTTATGAACAACAGAATATAGCTTCTGTTCAAACTTAACTCCAAACTCCACACTCCAAGCTCCACACTTTTATATAAAAAAGGAGGCTACTTATGTTAAAAAAACTTTTAAGCTCCGCTCTTTGTATCGCTTTGCTTGCGGCTGCCGTTCCCGCTGTGGGAATGACTGCTTCGGCAGATGAAACAAAAGACTACGGACTTGCAGAAAAAACATCACAGGGTGTTATACTCCACTGTTTCGACTGGTCATATAACACTATCAAGGAACATCTTCCCGAAATTGCAGAAGCAGGCTACACAACCGTTCAGACCTCGCCTGTACAGACCCCGAAGGATTTCGGCGGCTCAATGGATACCGCAGGTCAGTGGTGGAAGCTCTATCAGCCACTGAGTTTTTCTGTTGCAGAAAACTCATGGCTCGGTAACAAACAGGAACTGACAGACCTTTGCGCAGAGGCTGAAAAGTACGGTATCAAAGTTATCTGTGATATCGTATCAAACCATATGGCTAACGATAACGAGGGCAATCCCCTCACCTACTACCCCGATATTGAGAAATACGAGCCTGAAATTTACGCAGATACAACCAAATACTTCCACCAGCAAAGACGCAGTGTTGATGATTCAAGGGTAGAGTATATCGTACAGGGACACCTTGACGGACTGCCGGATCTTAACACAGGCGATGAATATGTTCAAAGCCGTGTTATAAGCTTGCTTAAAGAGTGTATCGACTGCGGTGTTGACGGTTTCCGTTTCGACGCTGCAAAACATATCGAAACTCCCGCAGACGGCGAGTTTGCTTCGGGTTACTGGCCAAATGTCATTAATGCCGCAACACAATACGCCGAATCAAAAGGCGAGGAGATATTCTGCTATGGTGAGATACTCAACACTCCCGGTGCAGGAAGAGATATAAAAAATTACACAGAATATTTACATATTACAGATAACGTAACGGGCGACTCCACTCTTGTAAATGTTATCAAGAAAAACCCGGAAAAAGTTGTCACAGCACAGCAGTATAAGTATGACGATGATCATGCAAATTATGTTCTCTGGGCTGAATCACACGATACATATATGGGTCAGTCCGGCTCGGCAGGTCTTTCCAACACAGCCGATGTTTCAAACGAGGATATAGCAAAAGCATGGGCAATAATCGCAGCAAGAAGCGATTCTCAGGCACTCTACCTTGCACGTCCGGGTCTGCTTATGGGCGAGGCAGGAGATAACGCTTGGAAGAGTACGGTTGTAAGCGAGATAAACAAGTTCCACAACAAGTTTATCGGCGTACCTGATAATATATATTCAGACGGCAGCGTTGTTGCGGTTCAAAGAGAGGATAACGGTATCGTGCTTGTAAACTTGGGCGATACTTCCGACATTTCCGTAAATACTTTTGGTATGAAAGACGGAGAGTTCATAGACGCTATTACAGGCAACAAATTCACCGTAACAAACGGTACTATCAGCGGTACGGTAGGTTCAAGCGGTGTTGCAGTTGTATACGAGGGAGCTGAAACTACTCCGAGAATACTTTTCTCCGAAGAGGGAAAAAGCTTTAAGACAGATACTCTTACTGTTACTTTGACCCTTGAAAACGCTTCAAGCGGTACATACAAAGTAAACGGCGGAGAAGAAAAAACATTTACTGATAAAACCGATGTTACTATCGGAGAGGGCGTTGATGTTGGCAGCGTTATAGAAATTACCGTAACAGCCACAGACGGCAATAAAACTACGACAAACACTCAGAAATACACTAAGGCAGAGGGCAACAATTCCGGCGTGTTCGTTTACTTTGACAACTCCAAAAAAAATTGGAAAAACGTAATGGTTTACGCATTCTATGAAAAAGTCAACTCGGACGGTACAAAGGAGCTTATTGCAAGCAACGGCAATTGGCCGGGTGTTCCGATAGATTATGACAGCAGCAAAAACCTCTACTTCTATGAACTTCCTAAAGATCTCAAGGTAAACGAAGCTGTAATTATTTTTAATGACGGTAACGGCACAAAGTCTAAGGATCTTCCTCTTACAAACGACTGTATGATACTTGAAGGCAACAAATGGTCAAACTATAACCCCAACGGCACAACTCTTATTTACGGTGATGTTGACGGTGATAAAAAAGTATCCGCTAAGGACGCACTTATTATACTCAGACAGACGATTAAAGCTGTACAATTCACAGACGAGCAGACAGCCGCTGCAGATGTAGATCAGGACGGCAAGGTTTCCGCAAAGGATTCCATGGCTATTCAGAGATACACCATTAACACAGGCAAAAACGAATACATCGGCAAGGAATTTGTATTCGGCGGTGCAAGCTCCGATGATCCGGGCAAAACAGATACAGACACGGATACGGGCAGTGATATTCCGAAATCAGGCAATATCTTCTATGCCGTAAACGCCTCAGGCTGGATATTCCATTCAGGCTGTAAGCTGTGGCTTGTAAACAACGAAACAAACGAAGCTGTCGAAATGACAAAGAGTGAGGATACTGACACAGCAAAGTACGCATACGTCGATCTTCCGACAGGCTGGAAAAATATATCCCTCCACAGAACACAGTGGAATATGACTATCGAGGAATCGGTAAGTGCAAATGATCCTTCTTATAAGTCATGGGATTGCGGAGAGATCACCGAAGGCTCAAACGCATATAAAATCTCAGACGGCAGATGTAAATTTATGACATACACTCCCGAATAATTCTTCTAAAACAATCAAACATTTTAAATCCTCTCCTGTTTGGAGGGGATTTTTCTTATCCGTTTATTTATTTATAGACGAAACCTCATTTTTATGATATAATATGATTGGAATAAAATTACAGAATAGCAGGTGAAAATATGTCTTTCCCAAAGGAACAGATCAGGAATTTCAGTATCATTGCTCATATTGATCATGGTAAAAGCACGCTTGCAGACAGAATACTCGAACAGACTAAATCTGTCGCACTGCGTGATATGGAAGATCAGCTCCTCGATAATATGGAGCTTGAACGTGAGCGAGGAATTACAATAAAAGCTCATGCCGT
>CACWKD010000090.1 GCA_902761345.1 uncultured Ruminococcus sp.
ACACTGTAACGATGTCAAGCATTTTCAGCCCTTACGGGCTGACGGCAATTCATCCCCGACCTATAGAGGTCGGAGTCTTCTTGCCGAGTTAGGATAAAAGCACAAGAGGTCTGCATTATACAGACCGCCCGTACTGATATATTATATTAACAAAGGAATACTGTAATTATTCTTCAATAATCTTACCGTATATTTTTGCACCTAACCTCTCTTTTATATTTGCATCAGGATCATTCTCACAGTAAAGCTGTAAAATCTTAGTTTGAGAAGTTCCGTCTTTGAAATGTACGGTAATATATACTTTCATTTCATCTTTGTGCTGTTCAAAGAAATATACATATGCATCTCTTGTATATTTTTCATACTCTGTTAAATCAAAATCTCTGAAATTTCCTGAGCCACTATAACGATAATCGCTTTCTTTTCTGCCGTCCGGCAATGTTGCATCTTCCTCAAATCCTATTGATATGATAACCGGCGGAACCAATCTATTTGCATTCAGCCTTGTTTCTTCGGTGTAAAAGCTGTCGGCATCAGGCTGATTTTCATATATCACTGTATATTCTTTAGAATAAGGATTTTGTCCTTGATGAGTTTCTCTGTATCGCCAATAGTTATCTTCACCATTTGATGCTATCAATCCTCCAATCCCTTCTTGAAAATGTGTTTGTTCAAAACTGATTTTGTCAGCATAGTCCCAACTGAAAACAAACTCCATACAAGCATTTTCCGACACAGGCTTAACAGAATATGTCACGCTTTCTATATCATCTCCCTCACAAAACAAAGGAAATTGAATGCCTAATGCCATTAAAAGATGATTGTTAAACTCATGATATCCGTGACAAGACCCTATCTGACCGAACTGCTCCTCTTCATACAATAACACTTTTGTGTCATACGTAAGCTCCTGTGCATTCGCCGTAAGTGTAAATGTGTTCTTTAAGGGCTTTGTGTCTGCCTTATTGAAGCTGCCTGCAAAAACTGCCCCCACGCCTAATGCAAGTACAAGCACTGCCGCAACCGCTGTTTTTATACTTATAAACCTGTTTTTCATATTTACCACCTTTCCTTCATCTTCGTAGTTTTTCATACGTTCAATACCCTTAGCCAAAGACTCGTCTGATAATTTAAGCTTGCCGATAGTTTCTGTGTACCTGTTTTCATTCATAAAGACCACCTCACTCTGTTAATATTGTCCTTATTTTTTTTCTTGCACGTGTAAGCCACGAGCTTATTGTATTGGGGCTTTTTTGTAAAATCTCTGCAATCTCCTGTATAGTGTAACCCTCGCAGTAGTAAAGATATATCACGTTTCTGTACTTCTCGGGCAGCTGCCACAGCTCTTCAAAAACACTTTTGTTATCTTCATAGACAGGCTCTTTTATATCGTCTATCCGCTCTGTTCTTGTATGCCACGGAGATTTTTGTATATTGTGACATTTGTTTATCGTTACACGTATTATCCAGTGTTTTAAATGAGGCTCTTCCTTTGGAACATCTTTTGAAAGCAACGCAACACAGACTTCCCCGAAAACATCCTCTGCGTCTGCTCTGTTCTTTAGGTTTTGAAACGCTATGCGGTATATCATATCTGCGTACTGTTTGATTATTTTCTCTGTCTGTTCTTTGACGTCTGAAGAACCCGACATATCTTATCCCCCCTTTTTTCTGCTTTCATAAGTAATACAATTTAAAACCCGTTTTTCGTGCAGGCTTTTGGAAAATATTTTTTGTTGCGTTTCGGATAACTTTTGCGAATGTTTATTATAGAATTTTAACAGCGATAAAGGAACATTCATTATGAAAATCGACGCAAGCTTTGTTATCATCACATACGCTCTTTCAATCCCTGCTTTTACATATCTGTATTTAAAAAAGAAAAATTCAGCCGACAGCATTACTGTTTGCCGACTGATACTTGTTATGGGAATTATTCTCAGAATACTCTATATATGCTATACGGACATTAACACTCGCCAGCACGATGTGGAAAGCTTTTTCGGTAATGCGGGCGGTCACTCGGGGTATATTCTCTATCTGCTCGAAAACAAACATCTGCCCGATTTTGACCCAAGACAAGTATGGCAGTTTTATCACCCGCCACTGAACCACGCTATATGTGCATTTTTCCTTTTTATTATAGAAAATTTTGGCGTTGAGATTTCACAGCAAACCCTCGAACTCCTGCAAATCCTGCCTATGATTTATTCATCACTTTTCTGTATCACAGCATACAAAGCATTAAAGCTTTTCGGAATAAAGGGCAGAGGGCTATGCTATTCTACCGCATTTGTAACATTTCACCCGACTTTGATAATACTTTCAGGCAGTATCAACAATGATATGCTGTCAGCACTTTTTTGTATGGGGGCGGTTTTTTTCACGGTGAAATGGTGCAGTAACAAAAGTGTTATCGACATCGTCTTAACGGCACTCTGCATAGGCTTTGGAATGTGTACAAAGCTCACAGTCGGACTTCTTGCCCCTGCGGTAGGGTGTGTGTTTCTGTATGTTTTCCTCAAAGATAGAAGGGAATATAGGAAAACTATCCCTCAGTTTCTTGTTTTTGGGATAATCTGCGTGCCTGTCGGACTGTTCTTTCCGCTGAGGAATTATTTTAAATTCGGCGTACCGCTAAATTACGTCCCAAAGCTGCCGCTCGACAGTTCACAGCATATTGAAAAGACTTTTACAGAACGTATTTTGAATTTTTTCCCGTTTCAGTTTGCGTCACCGTTTGTACAGTGGCAGGCAGACGGTGCTGCGTACAATGAATTTAACCCTATTGTCGCACTGTGGAAAACCTCCGCATTTGACGAAAACACCTTTTTTACAAACTGCATTTCGTTTCAGGCGGTTTGTGTAATTCTTTTGGCAGCGGTAATAATATTGTCGGTTTACTCTGCGGTAACACTGATAATATCAATAAAAGGAACTCTGAAAACGGAACACAAGATATTGATAACAGTGCTGTCGATTACCCTGCTTGCAAACTACTTGATATTCTGCAAAAATTATCCCCACGTCTGTACGCAGAATATGCGTTATTGCGTGCCGCTGATTTTTACACAGTCCGCACTTATCGGATCATACGGAAATAATACCGCTGTAAGAAAGGTAACGGCTGTGTTTTGCGGGTGTTCGGTGTTTATGTTCTTTGCGTTACAATTCTATACAAATTAATCCTCAATTCGTACAACCTCATCAAACAGCACCCAAACATTACCACGTGCTTGTTTATTTATATGAAAATGCCCTGCAAACCACTTTTTAAAATCAAGCTTTTCATACAGCCAATCCAGATACCCCGTAAGCTCCAAGTCGTGCATATCGGGAACACGTCCTATATAATGGATAGACGACTGCGGCAGGGTATGCGTTATAACATAGTCTGTTTTATAACCGCACTTTGAAAGCGTCCTGTCGGCTGCTTTATAGTCGTCCGAATTTGGCAGTTCCTCTTTCCACCAATCAATCCCCTTGACACGGCGGTATTTATCTATGGAATATGCCCCGCCCATTGTAAAGAAGGTTTTACCCTCGATCGTAAAAAGCTGTCCTCGCATAAGATGATATATATTATCTGCTATCTTATGCACCTGTCCGCCGTTCCATTCCGATACAGGGTACTCGCCGAGTATAGAAAAATCCTCGTGATTGCCGTCAACAAACGCTATTGTATAGACCTGCCGTGACAGCATTTTGAGAAATTCTTTTTTCTCTAAGCTGTTCCATACAAACCCAAAGTCGCCGCAAATTATTACGGTATCGTTTTCTGTAAGTTTGATGTTTTTAAATCTTTCTGTGACATACTCCCCCCACCTATAGAGGTGGGGGCTTCTCGCTCAAGTATGGTAACCCATACAGTATCAACGAGCTATCCCCGTGTGTCCCACGGTTC
>CACWKD010000091.1 GCA_902761345.1 uncultured Ruminococcus sp.
GTAAACATACGGAACGAAGGTATGCGAATAGCGTTAGCATAAAATCAAAACAAAAACAAGAACCGTGGGACACACGGGGTTAGCTCGCTGATACTGTACGTGTTGCCGTACTTGAACGAGAAGCCCCCGCCTCTAAGCGTCAGCGTAGGCGGCGGGAGTATGTCACATTGACGCTTGTGTTGATAGCGGTAAGCTTTGTGGTGCTTATGCTTCTTTTCAGGGAAAATATGTATATTAATATTGCTTTAACGGTTTTATATGTCTTTGGCATATTCCTAATGCTGTATCGCTTCGGTAAAAAACAACAAGTCTAATATTTTGTATGCAATAATCGGCAGACTTTTATAAAAATATAAAAAATGAGCGTCAATCGGAAATACTTCTCCTTGACGCTCTTATTTTTATGATCAACGAATAAAAATTGCCTATTAGTAATTATTGAGTGGGTACAATCCGAATTAAAAGAATACCCCAAAGCTTATCCGATAAAATTGGTATGTATAGTTTCTTCATAATCGGGTTTATTAATTCCGTTGTTAAAAGCCGCCTGCTGTGCTTTAAGAAGATAAGCCATATTCTGCCCGAGCGTACGCATAGTCTGAAGTCCCTCTTCGTCTTTTTTTACATCATCGGGCGTATATCCGTGTACCTGGTTCCAATACTGGGAACTTACTACATGCATATTAAGCATCAAGAAATATTGATTAAGACGTTCAAATGCAGCAGTTGCACCGCCTCTACGGCAGGAAACGACCGACGCCGCAAGTTTACCTGCAAGCTTTGAATTCGGAGTGCTGAACATTAATCTGTCAAGGAACGATGTTAATCGCCCGTTCGAGCCGCCGTAATATACAGGAGAGCCTACAATAATTGCGTCAAATTCATCTATCCTTGCAGATGTTTCGTTTACAATATCGTTAAACACACACTGTCCTGTGGATTGACACTTAAAACAGGCTATACAATCCTGCATTGGTTTTTGCCCAGCCACAGGATCTCTGCGTCAATGTCGTTCTTCTTTAGGGTTTCTGCTGCCTCATTAAGTGTAGGTACAGCCGTACTCATTAGGGCTTCCGTTTATCAGCAATACTTTCATACGTCAAATTCCTCTTTCAGATCCATCATTCCACGGATCTCGGCGTGGCCGTTTTCAAGGTAAAACAGTCCCATCTCCCAGCCGTTTTTATCATACAATGCCATAATCTGCGGCATAGCTTCACGAACCTTTGCTAAAAGATCATCGTCTTTAACAATTTTAGCTTCTCCGTCGTAACGCAGAAACTCGTTTCCGTTTATTGCAAGGATTTCCACTTTTGGGTTAGCAGTAAGCTGCTTAAATACATTCTTAAATGTACCGCAGCCGAAGTACAGTTTATCATCTGAGAGTAAATGAAAACCAAAGGGACGTCCTTTCGGCTGATCGCCGTCTGTCGTCAGGAAGTAAAATACATTAGCTTTGTCAAGAAATTGACTTACCTTTTCTGCGTTTGTCATAATGTTTCCTCCGTTTATATGAGTTATTATATTATTTCAGCTTCAAACCGTCACTGAAAGCGTTGCCCACTCTGCCGCTAACCTTATAGTAACCATGTGTGTACGGATCGAATGCGATCGCTTCAAGTGAGTCAATATCAACCTTACCGTCTTTCATATTTGTTTCTTCAACGCTTGTTCTCAAAACCTTACCGATCACACCAATGCCTGTATCATCGCTCTGATACTCAATAAATTCACATTCCATAGCAATGGGAAACTCATTGATAACGGGAGCGTCAACAAGTTCGGACTTTGTGAAAGTCATACCGCTTTTTGCAAATTTACCGGGTTCTTTATGTCTGCTTACAACACCGAAATAATCTGCTTGTGCAACGTGCTTTGCATCTGCGATGTGGATAACAAAGCCTTTTCTCGCCTTGATGTTTTCTACGGTTTTGTGAGTTTCCGTAAGGTTTATCGCAACCTTATCACGATCGAGCATAGTTCCCCAAGCGGCGTTCATTACGTCCACGCTTCCGTCCTCGTTAAAAGTGGAGATCAGCAGTACGGGCATAGGGAAAATAGCTTCTGTTGTTTTGATTTGTATCTTCATTTTTTTGTCCTTTCGTTTCTATATTAGAGTGACTCAGTAAATATTTCTGCAATATCCTTTTCGTACAGCGGTGACCATGCATTCTCCAGACCCTCGTTTTCCGCTACATGGTGTGCCATTTCGTCAATGCGGCTCTCATCTATTCCCACATCTCTAAGGTGCATAGGAATACCGATAGACTCGAAGAAACGGTATGTTTCGTCAATAGCTTTGTTAGCGATCTCGTAGTCATCAAGAGATGAGTCAATCCCGAAAACATTTACACCGTACTTTACAAAGCGGCTAACTGTTTTGTCGTTTAAGATATGTTTCATCCACCTTGGCGTAATGATAGCCAAACCCTCGCCGTGAGTAATATCATAGTAGGCGGAAAGCGCATGCTCCATTCCGTGACACGGCCAACCCGAATAGCTGTTGCCGAGTGAATAGATAGAGTTGCAGCCGTATGTGCAGTCAAGCATCATTTCTGCTCTTGCGGTATAGTCCTCGGGATTTTCAAGACACTTCTTTGCATTCACCATAAGGCTCTTTAATCCTGCCTCCATGAAACCATCGTTTAAGAGAGTTGAGTCCTCACAGAAATACTGCTCCATAATATGGTTCATAGCATCGGCGCAGCCTGCCGCAGTCTGCTTTTTCGATACTGTAAAGGTATATGTCGGATCAAGGAACGATACGGCAGGGAAGAGGTGGGGATCCATATAGCCGATTTTGTCGTTTGTTTCTGTTCGGGAGATAACGCCGCCGCAGTCGTATTCGCTGCCTGTTGCCGCAAGAGTAATGATATCAACTATCGGCAAAGCTCCCTGTGCTTTTACTTTGTACGAGATCAGGTCCCAAGGATCGCCGACATACTTTGCGCCTGCTGCAATAGCTTTTGAGCAGTCAAGAACGCTGCCGCCGCCAACTGCAAGAATTACATCAATACCTTTTTCCTTACAGATCTTAACGCCGTCAAGAACGCTTGGATCGTACTTAGGATTTGGCTGGATACCCGATAGTTCGTAGATCTCGGAGTCCGCCAAAAGCTCCTTTACCTTGTTGTAAAGACCGAGCTTTTTGATACTTCCTCCGCCGTAGGTGAGAAGAACTTTCTTTCCGTAACCTGCCATTACTTCGGGCAGTTTTGTGATAACTCCCTTACCGAATATAAGTCTTGTAGGCGTCATATAATCGAAATTTTGCATAAGGCTTTCCTCCTGTTTCTATTGTATTTTCTGTTCCGCTTTCACGAACTCCGCCGAAAATAATTTGTTAAATTAAATTGGACGAAAGTTCAGACACTATATATTTTAAACCTTTTGAATAAAAAACACAATAATTTTCCATAAAACAGATGTAAATTTTATATTAACGTCAAAAGTGCATAGTTGATTGTAATTAAATTAACTCGTTGTGCTATTAAAACACCAAATAAAGTCTTCGATCAAACCTTTTTCAAAAGGCACCCCAAGGGTACTTCCTACGGGCGTTTGCAGGGTGCAGGGACAACGTCCCTGCTCGCCGAAGGCACGCTCCAGCCCTTTTAGGGGTGAATTTCTCAAACAGTCCGGTGGACTGTTTGAGAAAGAGGGGCATTTTGCGTGACTA
>CACWKD010000092.1 GCA_902761345.1 uncultured Ruminococcus sp.
CTTGAGGGAAAGGGGGTTGGGGGTATGGGTGACGTCAATAAATGTTAAATAAAACCAACATCTTGGGTCGACAGGAATAAATCCTTAAGTTGTAGATAGAGAATTATTAATACTATTTTTATCTGAATTGATGAAACTCCCTCAGTCAGCTACGCTGACTGAGGGAGTTATACAAAAAGGCTAAAGTTGATGACATTGCCTTTGAGGTAGGGAGTATTGTTAATCTTAATAATTCAAATGCTTATTATTCTTTGCAAAGACTGAAAAAATAAAACCCTATAAATCCAAAGCCGCAGGCTTTCCGATATTATTCATTATTCAATATTCATTATTCACTATTCATTAATTCCGCTCCACACTTCCTTTTAAACTCCCTTTTAAACCACCTTTTCAAAATCCTCCGCAGGGTGCTTGCAAATAGGACAGATGTAATCTTCGGGAAGTTCTTCTCCTACATACTCATATCCGCAAATCTTACATCTCCAAATCGTCTTGCCGTCCTCTGTCTTTCCTACCTGCTCGGGCTTTGGCTTAATGTTCTCGTGATAATAGTTATAATCTGCCGAACGAACATCGCAAAGTACCTTTGAGTAAGTCACAGCCGCTATAAACATAGTATGAGTACCGAGGTCTATCTCATTGATAACATAGGCGGAAATATACGAATTTACACCCTTTGTTATGTAGTAACAGCCGTTATCCGCACGCTTGCAGTCGGCATATCCCGAAAACTTGTCTGCATCTCTGCCCGACTGAAAACCAAATCTCTTGAACAGCTCAAAATCCGCCGATTGATCTATAACGGATACGGTGAATTTTCTCGACTTTGAGATAAGGTCATGCGTAAGATTATTCTTGTTTACCGTAAGGCTTATGCAGTTGGGAGAAGTTGTTACCTGTCCCACTGTATTTGTGATACAGCCGTTGTCCTTGCCGTCACAGTTTACCGTAACAACAAACAATCCGTAAGTCAAATTATGCTCTGCTTTTGATGACATATTATTACCTCTTTTCTTTTATATGTAACATACCTGTACGGCAGATCGCCGCCGATATATTCCTCTTGTGTTTTTGTAAATTTACTTTCATCGAATTTCGGGAAAAACGTATCGCCCTCTATCTCCGCACAAACCTCTGTTATATACATCGTATCGACAATATCAAGAGCCTCGCTGTATAGCCTTGCTCCGCCTGCTATAAATATATCTCGTTTCGGAAATCTCTCCAAAGCCTCTTTAAGCGACCTTACATTGATACACCCCTCATATTCGCCCGTTGACGATACTACAACATTTACCCTGTCGGGCAGAGGGCGTCCGATTTCTTCATGTGTTTTCCTGCCCATTACCACAACATTACCTGTGGTAAGTTTTTTAAAGCGTTTCAGATCGCCGTCTATTTTCCAAGGTATCCTGCCGTTTTTACCTATAACCATATTACTGCTGTATGCCGCTATCAGATAAATCATTGTTCTGCTCCCTTTAGTTCGCTGTACATTTGAGATATAGTCTTTCTAAACAAAGGGTGTACCGAATAGGGGGCTATCTCCGCAAGCGGTTTAAGCACAAACTCCCTGTTTTGCATATCTATATGCGGGACACACAAATCGTCATCTGTTATTACAAGGTCGTCAAACAGTATTATATCCAAATCGAGAGTACGAGGACCCCACCTGCGTTCTCTAACTCTTTGAGCGTCCTGTTCAAGCTTTTGCAGGAGTTTTAACAGCTCAAACGGTTCAAGGTAAGTTGATACAGATAACGCACCGTTTAAAAAATCGGGCTGGTCTAAAACTCCGTACGGTTTTGTTGCGATAAGGCTTGAAATCTTCTTTACTTTACACCCCCTTGTATGGTCTATTGACTGTATGGCGGTATTGATGTAATTTTCTTTGTCGCCCATATTTGAACCTACCGCTATATATGCAGTGTGCCGCATTCGCTTTACCGTAACGCTAACAGTATCAAGCGGAAGTCCGACAGGCGCCCACGGTTTTTCCACAGTAGTTTCAACCGATGTTAACAACTCGTACTCATCAAGCAGAAGTTCCGTTATACCGTACGCAAGAGTTTCGATAAGATCAAATCTATTACCCTTTACAAAATCCGATACTTTTCCGCAAACCTCGCCGTAATCGAGCGACAAAGTGAGATCGTCATTTTTTGCCGCCTTACTCAGATCCATATACAATTTTAAGGAAACCAAAAACTTTTGCCCCAATTTATTTTCTTCGGGAAAAACCCCGTGATATGCGTAAATTTCAAGACGGGATATTTTTATAAGATCATTCATATTTTTGCCCTCATAACAGCCTTAGTCATTTTTACAGCGCGCAGATTTTCTTTGACATTATGCACCCTTACAAATGCGCAGCCGCTTTGCACAGCCATTACAGTTGTAACAAGAGTACCCTCTATTCTATCCTGCGGCGGTAAATTCAGTGTGTTGCCGATAACAGATTTACCCGAACACCCAAGCAGAACAGGAAAACCAAGCTTTGTATAGTCGTTAAGGTGAGCAAGAACGGATAAGTTCATCTCGTATGTTTTCCCGAAACCAACTCCCGGGTCAAGTATGATCTTATTCCTGTCTATCCCTGCATTTTCGGCAATTCTTACACAGTCAAGGCTTTCCTCTTTCAGCTCCCTTACAAAATCGTGATACACAGGTTCTTGTTTGTTGTGCATAAGACAGCAGACTGTATTGTAACGCGCTATAACATCAGCCATCTTGCCGTCATATTTAAGCCCCCAAATATCGTTTATCATATCTGCGCCGACATCGAGGGCGGCTTTAGCGACTTCCGATTTATATGTATCGACAGATACGGGAACATCAAAATTTTTCTTTATCTCCGAGATCACGGGAACTATTCTTGCTATCTCCTCATCGGCAGAGATTTTTGTATATCCGGGGCGGGTAGATTCGCCGCCTATGTCGATAATATCCGCACCCTCCTCTATCATAGTTTGAGTATGCTTTAGTGCAAGGGAAACATTATCCCACCTGCCGCCGTCATAAAAGGAGTCGGGGGTGACGTTGAGTATACCCATAATATAAGTATTGTTGTCCGTATCAAAATTTTTTGTGCCGATTAACATAAAAAGACCTCCGCATATTTACTAATTCTTATTATAACCCATAAAGATATTGTTGGCAATAGGTTTTTTTGAAGTGTGGAGCGGAATTAATGAATAGTGAATAATGAATATTGAATAATGAATAGTATCGGAAAACCTTCGGTTTTGGATTTATAAGGTTTTATTTTTTAGTCTTTGCAAAAAAATAATAAGCATTTGAATTATTAAGATTAACAATAATCCCTCCGTCAAAGGTAATGTCATCAACTTAGTGTAATATACACTTGTATCATTTTTTTGAATGACTGATTTATGCTTTTTACTCCTTCCGTCACGCCTACGGCGTGCCACCTTC
>CACWKD010000093.1 GCA_902761345.1 uncultured Ruminococcus sp.
CGGGCACTGCGGTGATGTTGCTGTACATTGTTATCCAAAGGGTTACATGGAAAACGCAGAAAATGTATGGTGTGGTGGAGATATTCAGTTTAACCTTTGCGAGGACGAGTACACAACAGAAGAAGACATACTCGCAAACCTTAACAGAATAATAGCCAATATGGATCGTTATTACAACGACTGGCTTTCAAGACAGGAGGCTGCACCTGATGTATGAGATATTCGCTTCAAACCCGTATGATTTCTCTATCAGAGGTATTCCATACGACATAGAGACAAGATACGATAACGATCTGCCCGATTACAATGATGAAGATGAAGAAGAGGACGAGGAAGAGGAAGAGGAAGAAGAAGAGGAGGAAGAAAAATGACTAACAACATAATTGTAGTAAAGCAGCTCCCGATCATTGAGGAGAGGCTTAGAGAATTAAAGGCAGATATTGAAAGCCGAACTTCTGCCGCAATGTCTATGGAATGCACTGAAGACACTGTTAAGGAAGTCAAGAAAATTCGTGCCGAACTCAATAAAGAGTGTAAGGAGTACGAGGATCAAAGAAAAGCTGTGAAAAAAGCGGTAATCGCTCCTTATGAGGCTTTTGAAGACGTTTACAAGGAATGTGTAACCATTCCGTTTAAAAAGGCAGACAGCGAGCTTAAAAGCAAAATATCGGCGGTAGAGGAAGGTCTAAAAGAACAGAAAAAAGAAAAGCTGATACGCTTTGCAGAGGAGCTGAAAGCTTCGTACTCGCTTGACTGGCTTAACATCAATAGGGTATTGCCGACTATTACATTATCTGCAAGCGAATCAAGCCTTATCGAAAAAGTTTCCGAAAAGCTTGACAGCATAAACACAGCTGTTAAATTCATAGATGATCCCGAGGTTTTTGCAGAATACAAAAAGTCACTTGATCCTATTCAGGCACAGCTTATAGTCGCAAATCGCCGTAAGGAGATCGAAGAGGCAAAAGCACAGGCTGAACGTAAGGTACAGCAGGAAGAAGTAAAGCAGGAAGCTGCAAAAAAGGTTGAAGCATTAGCGCCGCCAAAGGTTGAGGAAAAACCGACGGTATCCGAAAGAAAGTTTGTAACTTCCTTTACAATAAAAGGAACACTGGCACAGATCAAGGCACTTAAAGCCTATATAAAAGACAATAATATAGAAATAGTCGGAGGTAAATAATTATGTCAAACAGCACATTAGCGGCAAGCAAACCGAAGTTTTCAACGGTCATCAAGAGCAATACATATCAGAACCTTATCAAGCAGACTTTAGGTAATCCGAAGAAAGCAGAGCGTTACACGGCGGCTATTATGTCGGCAGTTGCGACAAATCCACAGTTACAGAATTGTGAGGCAAAGACTATTCTTAGCGGTTCACTCCTTGCGGAAAGTCTGAACCTTGCACACTCTCCTCAGCTTGGACAGTATTATCTTGTGCCGTTTAAGGTCAAGGCAAAGAACGGTATTCCCGAGCATTACGACGCACAGTTTATTCTTGGTTACAAAGGATATATTCAGCTTGCGATACGTTCGGGCAACTATAAGAAAATCAATGTAATGGAGATAAAAGACGGCGAACTGGTAAGCTATGATCCTTTTAACGAAGAGATAGTATTACAGCCTATTCAGGACGTGGACGAGCGAGAACAGACCGAAACCATAGGTTATTATGCAATGTTTGAGTATATCAACGGGTTTAAAAAGGTTATTTATTGGAGCAAGAAACAGATGTTGCAGCACGCCGATAAATACAGCCCTGCGTTTTCCCAATCGGCATATGAAAAGCTCCAAAACGGAGAAATCCCGAATAATGAGATGTGGAAGTATTCTTCGTTCTGGTACAAGGATTTTGACGGAATGGCAAAGAAAACGCTTATCCGTCAGCTTATAGGCAAATGGGGTGTAATGTCTGCGGAGATGACGCAAGCTATGGAGCTTGATAACAATTCCTTAAACGTAGAGAAGAACGGATTTGTAACTGTTGAAGCAGATGAAAACTACGATACCGATGTAAAGACCGTTGACGATACAGATAACGACACAGAAGACGATACCGAAGAGGTAAACTTTGATGAAGTATAACATTATTTCGACAGGTTCTAAGGGTAATGCAGTTGTAATAAACGACTGCATACTCATAGACTGCGGAGTGCCGTATAAATCAATAGAACCTTATATTCAGAGTTTAAAGCTTGTTTTGCTTACGCATATACACGGCGATCACTTTAGAGCTTCGACTATACGCAAGCTTGCGAAAATGCGTCCTACACTGCGTTTTGGGTGTGGCGAATGGCTTATAGAAAGTTTGTTATCGTGCTGCATATCTCCTGATCGCATAGATATATACAGCTTGGATTTGTGCAACAAGTATTCTGATACATTAAGTATAACAGCGGTATATCTTCCTCACAACGTACCGAACTGCGGTTATAAGATTTTTATAGATGAAGAAAAGTTACTGTATGCGACCGATACAAATAACCTCAACGGCATAACCGCACCCGATTATGATCTGTATATGATAGAAGCGAACTACGAGGACGAGGAGATACAAGAACGTATACAAGCAAAGAAAGAGAACGGTCAGTACGCTTACGAATATGAGGTTTTAAAAAACCATCTGAGCAAACAAAAATGCGATGATTTTATAGCGGAAAACGCAGGAATAAAGAGTAAGTTTATTTATATGCACGGGCATATCGATAAGGAGGAATTACAAAATTGAGTAAGTTTATAGAAGTCAAAACAGCATATGGCAACAGAATGCTTGTCAATCTGAGCAAAATTCTGCGTGTTTATGAGAGTGAAAAAGGCGAACCACCCGTGATAAGCTTGTCAGATGATTGGGATATTCCACTCAATGAAACATACGACCACTTTCTAAACAGATTAGCACAAATATCGGAGGTAGAAGAAATATGAGCGATATGAACAGTGTTTCATTAATGGGCAGACTTAC
>CACWKD010000094.1 GCA_902761345.1 uncultured Ruminococcus sp.
GACACACGGGGTTAGCTCGCTGATACTGTACAGGTTGCTGTACTTGAACGAGAAGCCCCCGCCTCTAAGCTTTAGTGTAGGCGGCGGGAGTATGTCACATCGAAATTCCGCACCCGAGTGTTAAAGGTACGGAATTTTTTTGCCGCAAAATACCGTTTACCGCTCAAAAAATACCGCTTAGCGTAAAGCTATTGTATAAAAAATTTTTTATGATAAAATATAATCAACAAATCAAAAGGAGGAACAAAGTTGAAGTTTATACTTAACATTGACAAAAATGCAGAAGAAATCACACAGACTACCGTTAAAACCAAAAGTGATTTTACAGATGAGCTTGAAAACCTCGTTATGAAGTACAACGGAACAGACAGTATCACAGGCTATACAGATAACGATGTAAAAAAGCTTAGATTTTCTGATATCGAATACATCACTGTCATAAATTCCAAAACATACGCATTCGATACGAAGCAACGACAGTACCGTTTAAAGCAAAGGCTTTACGAAGCAGAGGAGCTGTTGCCAAGCTCATTTATCCGCATTAACAAATCCTCTTTTGCAAACACAATTCACATTGAAAAGTACACGGCTGCTTTTTCGGGAGGAATAGACGTTGTTTTCAAAAGCGGAAGTAAGGAATATGTATCAAGACGCTGTTTTTCACAAATCAAAAAGGAGTTGAAATCAAAATGAAAAATTATATTGTATCATTTTTAAAAAGAGGCATTGTTGCTTCCGTAGGAGGTCCCATTATTCTTGCCGTGATCTACTTCATATTAGGTCAAAACGGTGTAATGGAGAGTATTGCTGTGAACGATGTAGTTAAAGGAATACTCACATCTATACTGCTTGCTTTTATAGCGGGTGGAATAAGTATGGTTTACACAATCGAAAAGCTGCCCATTGCCAACGCTGCCCTTATCCAGTCCGCCGTTCTTTATCTTGACTATATCATTATTTATCTTGTAAACGGCTGGCTGCCTGCAACAACACGTGTCATAACAATATTCACGGTAAGCTTTTTTGCAGGATTTTTTTTGTTGTGGACTGTTATATATCTTATCATCAGACACAATGTTAAAAAGGTTAATAAAAAGCTTAGTATACAGTAACAAAAAACAGCAGGGGAGAAAATTCCTCTGCTGTCTGTTTTTATGCCGTAACGGTTTCTTTCTTTTGTTCGGTCTTGTTGTCTTCCTGCTCTGCTATATCCTTTGCAAGATTTTCCTTTGCAACCGCAAGCATAAGCTTAATTCTGTTCTCTTGATTTACTCTCGGCGCACCGGGGTCATAGTCTATCGCAACAATATTTGCTCTGTCGTCAACACTCTTTATCTTCCTAATCATACCCTTTCCGTTGATATGATTAGGCAGACAGCCAAACGGCTGTGTACAAACTATGTTGCCGTAGCCTGTTTCTGTGAGTTCGAGCATTTCTGCCGTAAGCAACCAGCCCTCGCCCATCTTGCTGCCGTAGCCGATAACGTCCTTAACAAGCGACTTTGTATGCTCGTATGATGACGGAGGCAAAAATCCGTATTTTTTTGTACTCTCGATCAGACTTGTTTCAAGCTTAGTAAGATAATTAAACAGAGCCTCCACTACCTTGTATTTAAGTCTGCTGCCCCCGTAAAGCTTTATGTCCTCCATTCGGTTATCTACCTTAAAGAGCATAAATCCCATAATACCGGGAAGGTTGACCTCGCAGTCCTGCTGTGCCAGAAAACGCTCCAAGTCGTTGTTTCCGAGGGCTGCATACTTTACATATATCTCCCCTACAACGCCTACCTTTACTTTAGGCGTTTTCTTTATCTTTATCTCCGTAAAGGATCTTGCAATTTTGTCGAGGTTTTCATCTATGGTTTTTGCGGCATATCCCTTGCCCTGTGCAAATTCATCGGAGAGTTTTTCCACCCACCTGTCAACAAGTCTTTGTGCCTCGCCCTTGTCAAGCTCATACGGCATAATCTGATTTCTCAGCAGCATAAGTGCGTCGCCGTAAACAAGTCCTGCCGCAAATCTTCTTATCATCGGTATAGTAAGCGTAAAGCCGCTGTTTTTTTCAAGACCCGACAGGTTAAGCGAGATTACGGGAACATACTCGTAGCCCGCTTTTTTGAGAGCCTTTCTCAGCAGATGAATGTAGTTTGACGCACGGCAGCCGCCGCCTGTCTGAGAAATCATAAGAGCAGTTCTGTGAAGATCGTACTTACCGCTTTGCAGTGCGTGTATAAACTGTCCGATAACAAGAAGTGCTGGATAACAGGTATCGTTGTGTACATATTTTAAACCCACCTGTGCTATTTCGGGGCCGTTTGTTTCGAGGAGTACAGCCTTATAGCCGTAATGCACGAAAACATTCTTTATCATATTGAAATGAATAGGAGCCATCATCGGCAGGAGTATCGTGTACTCGTCTTTCATTTCCTTTGTAAACAGCAGACGTCCTGTCTTGTCATATTGAAGCTTAGCCATAGCCGTCCGTCCTTTCTATATTTATATACATAATCGAAAGTGACATACTCCCGCCGCCTACACTAAAGCTTAGAGGCGGGGGCTTCTCGTTCAAGTACAGCAACCTGTACAGTATCAGCGAGCTAACCCCGTGTGT
>CACWKD010000095.1 GCA_902761345.1 uncultured Ruminococcus sp.
ACACACGGGGTTAGCTCGCTGATACTGTACAGGTTGCTGTACTTGAACGAGAAGCCCCCGCCTCTAAGCTTTAGTGTAGGCGGCGGGAGTATGTCACTTATCGCCGAGTAAAGTTATTTTTTAGAAAATCGGTGATGTATAAAAAATCGAAAGGAAGTAATACAAAATGATAAATATATTAATGTCGGGTTGTAACGGACGAATGGGTCAGGTTATAGTATCTCTTGTAAAGGAACGTGACGACGTAAAAATCGTATGCGGTGTTGATACATATGACGGAATAAAAAATGAGTTCCCCGTATATGCAGACTTTGAGAATATTGCAGAAAAGGTTGATGTTATAATAGATTTCTCAAACCCCTCCGCACTTGACGGTCTTTTAGACTATGCTGTAAAGTATAATGTTCCGTGTGTGCTTTGTACAACAGGTTACAGCGAGGAGCAGATTGACGCTATCAATAATGCCGCAAAAAGCGTTGCTGTTTTCCGTTCGGGTAATATGTCGCTGGGAATAAATCTTCTTATAGAAATTTCCAAAATGGCGGCTAAGGTGTTCGGAAGTGATTTTGATATAGAGATCGTAGAGAAGCACCATAACAAGAAGATAGACGCTCCCTCGGGTACGGCTCTTATGATAGCAGATGAAATTTCTACCGTTACAGACTATGACCCCGAATATGTTTATGACAGGCACAGCGTTAGAAAAAAGCGTGACAAAAAGGAGATCGGTATCAGCAGTGTAAGGGGCGGTACAATTGTCGGAGAGCACGAGGTTATTTTTGCGGGAGATAACGAGGTTGTAACTATCTCTCATCAGGCTCAGTCGAGAAATCTTTTCGCCGCAGGTGCTTTAAACGCAGCAGTGTTTCTTGCAGACAAGGGAGCAGGCAATTACAATATGTCCGATTTGCTTAGGTCGAAGTACTGATTTTTTTCAAGCTCAAAGTTTTGAGTTGAATTAGAGCTTTAGACTTTGAACTTTGAACTTTGGACTAACAACTAATAACTAATAACTAACAACTAACATCAAAATATGCGAGCCCTACGCATTTTAGTGAATAGGGCAGGGAGAAATAAATTATGGAAGTGAACCTTGAAAAGGGAAAGGGCAAAAAGTTCCCTTATAACAACCGCCAGCTAAGCTGGATGGATTTTAATACGAGAGTTATCGAGGAGGCTTTTGAAAAGGAAAATCCCGTAATGGAACGTGTGAATTTTCTTGCGATAACAGCCTCAAACCTTGATGAATTTATGATGGTGCGTGTTGCAGGCGTCATAGACCAAGTTGAACACGGAGTGAAAAACTCCGATTTGTCGGGTCTTACCCCGAAACAGCAGTACAGCCGCCTTTCCGATAAAATACATGAGTTTTCCGCAAAGCAGTACAGCTGTCTGAACAGGTCGATACTTCCTGTTCTGAAAAAACATAACATCTATATCAAAAAGACAGACGAGTTAAACGATAACCAAAAGAAATTTATTGACAAATATTTCGATAAGGTTATTTTCCCCGTACTAACCCCCCTTGCGGTAGATACGAGCAGACCGTTTCCTCTTCTGCTTAACAAGAGCCTTAATATAGCAATTCGCCTTGTGAACGAGGAGAAAGAGAATATCTTTGCCGTAATGCAGGTTCCGAGCGTTTTGCCGAGGTTTATCGAGCTGCCGAGCAACAAGGGCGAGAGGGATTTTATCTTACTTGAAAATATAATAATATCAAGGCTTGACGAGCTTTTTGAGCTGTTCAAGATAAAAGCAAGCTGTCCTTTCAGAATTACGAGAGATTCCGACCTCGATATAGACGAGGATACAGATGACCTTATGACAGAGATTGAGAAGTCTATCAAACAAAGAAGGCGTGGCAAGCCTATTCGTCTGGAAATATACGACAAATGCGATAAGCGTTTAAGGGAGTTCCTTATAGATATGCTTGACGTTGACGAAAGCGAAGTCTATGAGTGCCACGGCCCTCTTGACCTTACGTTTTTGTCTAAGTTTGCAAAGATTTCGGGAAGTGAAAAGCTATCCTTTAAGCCGATAAAGCCTGTAAACCCACCGCCCGATTTCTACGGATATGACGATATTTTCGAGGCTATCAGAGAAAAAGACAGATTTGTTCATCACCCTTACGACAGCTTTGACTGTGTGGTAAGGTTTGTGCATGACGCTGCCCGTGACGACAGGGTACTTGCGATAAAACAGACCTTGTACAGAGTTTCGGGAAATTCGCCGATAGTTGCGGCTCTTATCAAGGCTGCCGAGAACGGCAAGCAGGTTACTGTATTGGTGGAGCTGAAAGCAAGATTTGACGAGGAGAATAATATTCAGTGGGCAAGAAAGCTTGAAAAAGCAGGCTGTCACGTTATCTACGGTTTGAGCGGTCTGAAAACACATTGTAAAATATGCCTTGTCGTTCGTAATGAGGACGACGGTATCAGACGATATGTCCAT
>CACWKD010000096.1 GCA_902761345.1 uncultured Ruminococcus sp.
AGAAGCCAAGCGCACCTCAGCCCGACTGCTCGACAAAGTGGTTGGCGAATAAAAAGCTTTCCCTTGCTTGACCTCATAAGGGCAAAAACAAGGGAAAGTGAGCATAATTTGAGTATGAGCTGCGGTATTTAGCTGATAATTACTGAGGTTTAAGAGGGAAAATCGGATAAATTTTGATTTATCGCATTTACTTTTATAGCAATCGCAGTCAGCCTTATGTAAGGTTGCCTGCGATTATATGCTTTGAAACCAATATCGTTTTCGCAAATACACAAACAGGCGAAATAATAATAACATAAGTTACAGATTTATATAGGGAAAATCCGATATATGTATTATCTCATATTCCGAGATGATTGGCAATTGAGCGGTCGCCAAAAAACAACAAAAAGAGAGCTTTTTCATCTTGAATGACACAGGATCGTATGATATAATTCTTATAAGAGGGACACCGGGATGTGACGTGTAAGAGTATCCCGTTACCTAATCAAAAATAATATTACAGAAAGAAGTGTTCGTATGAAAAACCGGAGAAAAGAAGATCGCGTTTGTCGGAGCTGTTACTCCGGATACCTTAACCTCTTCCACGCCTGCTTTTTTCAAGGATACGGAAGGTAACTATATCTACAGCTTCTGTCAGGACGATGGAGAGCTGTATCAGGAGATCCAGCAGAACGCTGATAAAGCGAGACAGGAAGGCGCTGACGTTGTTATCCTGCTCGGACACCTCGGTGAGGAGGACGAGACCCATCACGGCTGGACAGCACAGGAGGTTGTACAGAATACCGATAATATCGACGCAGTTATCGACGCTCATTCCCATTCCGTAACGGAGCATCTGACGGTCAAGAATAAGGACGGTGAGGACGTCACCATAACGCAGACCGGCACCAAGCTGAATAACATCGGCAAGATGACGATCTCTGAGGATAATACCATTAAGACAGAGCTGATCGACAATGTGCCTGCTCCGAGCGCTGACGCGAATCAACTTAGGATCAAATTAAATTAATGTTTTACAAAAACAAGCTTGATCAACCTTTACCTCGCCTATTGCGCAGATCACCAAAGGAAATTGACTCTTACTTGGACGTAATACTCATTCATTTTGTTGAATACAATAGTATCAGCAGGCAGCCTTTTATGAGGTTGCCTGTTTTCTGTTTAGGGAATTTTTAGAGGTTCCCTTTAGATTCTCTTATAGACAAATCAAAGCCGATGTGATATACTCTTTATAGCATATATCGTAATTTTCAGAGGTATAAGAGAAATGAAATTAAGATTAAGACAATACAAGCCTTGCGATGCAGATAGTATTGTAAGCTGGATAAAGGACGAGGAGGCTCTGCGTAAATGGAGTTCAGACAGATTCGGTAATTTCCCAATTACAAGCAAGGATATGAACAACAAGTATTTTGAAAACAACGGTGATTGTATTGAAGATGATAATTTTTATCCTGTAACTGCCTTTGACGAAAACGGGATAGTCGGTCATTTGATTATGAGATATACCGATGAGGAAAAGAAAGTGATCCGCTTCGGTTTCGTAATTGTTGACGACTCAAAGAGAGGAATGGGTTACGGCAAGCAAATGCTAACCCTTGCAATTAAATACGCTTTTGATATTTTCGGTGCGGAGAAGATCACGCTTGGAGTATTTGACAACAACAAGCCGGCGTACTACTGTTACAAAGCCGCAGGATTTATCGAAACCGGTGAAGAGATGTTTTGTGATTTTTTGGGTAAACAGTGGCGACAAGTTGAAATGGAAATCAAAAGATAAGCTTTGCATGAAAAAAAGACGGTAGAGAAAACCTACACCTTACAATGTAAGCCGCTTATAGAACCGTAAGTGCAATTTTACCGCGAACGGCTTTTCTTTGATTATCGGCTTCGCAAGAGTAAGAGTATAGTATTTTAAAACTTCTATCAATAATTCATGTTTTAGACTTAACCAAGATGTAGAAATTCAGAAACTAAAACAAATAAGCCTTCCTTAAACACAGCGTCAAATAGCGTGGCAAAAGGAAGGGCTTTTTTAAAGGGAATCTCTAAATTTTTATCATTACCGGGCAGTGCTTTTCAAAAATCGCGTAGCTTTTGAAGCCCGCTTTTTTTGCAACCTCTATCCCCTGCTCGACTCCTTTTCCGACCATCTCCGCTGAGTGAGCGTCGGTGCCTATGGTGATAAGCTCTCCGCCAAGCTCACGGTAACGTCTTACAAGCGACTCATCGGGCAGAGTGGATTTAAGCTCACGGAACAGTCCCGACACATTGATTTCAAGAGCTTTATTATTCTTTACAAGAATTTTAA
>CACWKD010000097.1 GCA_902761345.1 uncultured Ruminococcus sp.
CTCGACAGCGCCATAAATTTGAACATCGCATAAAGGTGGTATAATTTTTGGTAGAATTAAAAGAGAAAAGGCTTCGGAAATCGCTTTCCGAAGCCAAAAGTTGATGGCAGGGGCAGAAGGACTTGAACCCTCGGCACGCGGTTTTGGAGGCAATGTAGAGAGCCTGAAAAGCGCATGGATATGCCGATTTTGAGCCGTTTTTGCCCCTGCGAAAAGATTATTGATGCTATTTTGATGCTATTGGTTATTCTGTAAAAGAATTTTGGCGAATACAAGGTAAGAGTGATGCTCTTAGTCTTCACCGACGCTAAACACCGTAAACTCGTCAAAAAAACTTGACACTCCACACGGTTAAGACCGTGGGATTCTTGCTTCACAGACCGCTGCGAGCTTCCCGAAGGGTGCGCTCGGCTTACATAGTCTCCGCAAGCGTAGATTAGAGAGTTCCCGTATGCCCTACGGTACTCTATGTATGGAAAGGTCAGCTAATCATAGCTAATCCTTTTGTTAGAATATTTTGCGCAGCGTTTACATCTCGATTGTGCTGCGTATCGCACAACGGGCAAATCCAATTGCGCAGGGCAAGGTTCTTTACAATCGGGTTCTTGTATCCGCAGGAACCGCAAAGCTGACTGCTCGGATAGGTAGTAGGCACTCTCTGTACTGTCCTGCCGTACCACGCAGCTTTGTATTCAAGCATTGTAAAGAATTTACTCCACGAAGCTGAGGATATGCTCTTTGCAAGCTTATGATTCTTAAGCATATTCTTAACTTTCAAATCTTCCACACAGATTACTTGGTTTTCGTTAATCAGTGTAGTTGAAAGCTTTTGCAAAAAATCATTTCGCTGATTAGATACCTTCTCGTGTACAGCGGCAACACGTTTACGCTGCTTGTTGCGGTTGTTTGAGCCTTTTACTGTGCGAGACAACTTACTCTGCTCACGGCGAAGCTTGCGCTGTGCTTTCTCTAAATACTTATGGTTTGGAATCATATTGCCGTTGCTGTCTGTGGCGAAAGCTTTAATGCCAACGTCAATGCCTATCACAGCGTCCGAGGGTACAAGAGGTATAGGCTCAAAATCCACATTTAGCACAGCAAAGTATTTGCCTGTGGGTGTGCGCTCAACGGTAACATTGTTGATGTGACCGACTTCCATAGACTGCTTTACTTTTACAAAGCCAAGCTTTGGAAGTTTGAGCTTACCGTCCTCAATGCGAATATTGTCACCTTGATTGAGCGTTCTGTAACTCTGATGATGGTTGTGCTTGCTCTTGAAGCAGGGGTACTTACCCAAACGCTTAAAGAAGTTTTGATATGCTCTGTCCAAATCTCTCAGAGATTGCTGTAAAGCTATACTATCTACTTCTTTAAGGAAAGCGTATTCTCCCTGCTGCTTCATCTCAGTGAGCATTGTGCTGGTAACAGTATAGTTTGCTTTATTACCAAGCTTATACTGCTCAATCCTATACGCAAGCCCGTGATTATAGATGAAGCGAGCACAGCCGAGAGTACGGTCTATTAAATTTTGCTGTTCCCTGTTAGGGTAGATGCGAAATTTAATACCTTTGTTCATAGGACACCTACGGTCTGGTCTTTTGAGTATCCACATACCATTTGATTGTTTCCGAGCTGACGTTTCCCGCTGTAGAAACAAAATAGCTTCGTGTCCATAGGCTCGGCATAGCAGCAAGGACAGGAAATTCCTCACGCAGAACGTGAGAAGAAGCAGTCTTAATTTGTTTCATTATCATAGGTATTGAATGATTAGGAAGTGTGCTTACAAAAATATGTACATGATCTATGTGGCATTCTAATGCAAGAACGTCAATATTTTGTTTTTTACACTCCGCTAAGGTTAGCTCCTTAAACCGTTCTTCAAGTCCTTCAATCAGGAAGATTTTTCTACGGTAGCGAGGGCAGAAAACAAAATGATAGTTAATTAAAGAAACTGTGGTTTTAGTATGTTTATATGTATTTTTCATATTTATATTATACCACACAAAGTAGATATATTCAAGTGATATATCTACTCTTCAACAAATAAAATGTGGCTTTCATCCCACCATTAAAATAGTGGGTTTTCCCGCCACAGGAGGTTTATAACCAAAAAAATAGAAGAAGGAGAATTGTGTCCTGACTGCAAGAGAAAAGAATTCATAAAAACGGCTGTTCGAGTTGATGTTCCTTACAGTGAATACAAAGAGCACTATCAAAACAAACGCGGCATAGTTACCGGTGAATATAATAAAAAAACACATTGTATAACATTATATATGACTCCAAAATTATCTGCACAATACAAAGAAAAACACGATAAGGTGTTCTACGATGCGGAAAACATAGGTGTAGATGAAAACGGAAACCAAAAGCTTGCTGTTTTTATAAAAGGAAACTCATTCAGGCTGAAGGATGAACTAAAAAAGCTCGGGTATAGCTTTGTTAATAAACGCTGGCAAAAAGAGATCATTGTGTTTCCAAGCGTTTATGATAAAGAAGGTCACAAACAACTTATTCCCAGGGACAACCCTGAATTTTATACTATTTTGAAAGAGTTAGAGTCGCTCGGCTGCATTAATAATATCGTTTCTGTGAAATGGTGAATTTGCTGTTGACAAAACAAAAAACGCTTGCTATAATAA
>CACWKD010000098.1 GCA_902761345.1 uncultured Ruminococcus sp.
AAAAATTAAAGCGCTTATTTGTACTGCCGTTCACTAAAATAAGCTAAACTCAAATGACTAAAAACAGAACGGAGCCGGCACTTCTGTCAGCGTACCGATGGCTTATATCGCATCTTTGGCTCTGCGCTGCCCGCAGGAGTTTTTCACCTGCGCTCTCAGCTCTTTACACTCACAAGTTTGTCTTTATTCAGTTGTAAATACACGGCTCAATAATGTAAATACACGGCTCAATAACAGTTCCGTGTACAGTTACTATTATAGCTTATAATCAAAATTATGTCAACGCTATAAAGACGAATTTTAGAAAATTTGTTCGGTATTATTTCAAGGGTTTGATCATCGGGTTTATATGTCACATCTGAGCAAGCAGTGTATTTGTACTCCCATAAGCACAAATACGCATTGTTAGGGGCTAAGACCTAAAATATAGAGTATTAAACACCTTACCGTTACAGTAAAACTGGTTATTGTTGTATTTCAGTTTCAGCGTAAAGTTATCTTTTACTCTGTTAATTTCAGACATTACACTATGCTATACTGTTTGAGATAATGTGGATTAGTTTTTATCTCTAACCGCAAGACGGTTACGGAAAGGCTTTAACCACAGTCTCTTTATACAGTTGTTAATCAGTTAGATACTGCACGACGGTTTATGTTGAACAAGATTTCAATCGCAAAGAGTATTGTGACTCTAAGCGGTATCGCTATGACTATGAAAGATGTTTTTGTATGATAGTTGTCGGAATCGATGTCACAAAGGATAGCTTCTACATCATTGCATGCTTGATAAGCTCCCTTATATGAATGTCAACACTGTCCATACACGGCAAAACAGCGTTTTTATTGTTAAGAAGCAACGGCAATTCAGTGCAGCCGAGGATAACCGACTCTATACCATATTGAATGCGCATCCTGTCTATTATGGCATTAAACTCCTGTAATGTCGAATTATTCACGATGCCAAGCTCAAGCTCTTCTAAAATTCTTTTTGCAATAAGTTCTCTGTCCTCTTTGCAAGGAACGAATACATCTATACCGGCACTTCTCAAGTCCTTTTTCATATAATCCTGTTCCATTGTAAACACAGTACCCAGAAGTCCGACTTTTTTGTATTTTCTCCGTACAGCTTCATCGCATACCGCCTTCGGAATACTGACAAGCGACACGTTGGTATTCTTTTCGATCTCGTCAAATACTATGTGCATAGTTCCGGCTGTGAGTGCAATGATCTCGCAGCCGGATCGTTTTAGTAAGTTTACCTTTTCGGAAAGATATGATGTAAGCTCCCCGTATTTCCCGTCTGAAACGCAGTCCCATGCTTTACGGAAATTGACGCTTTCAACGGCGATTTCCGGCATCTCTTTTCCGCCCGTAAGAAGATCGATCCTTGAATTCAATTCCTTATAATACATTAGCGTTGACTCAGGTCCCGTTCCGCCGACTAAACCTATTTTTTTCATTTTTACCTCCGTATCAGATCAATATATTGATTTGCTTATAAATAGATTCTACCACGAATCCGGAATAATGGCAACCGGTATTATCGGTCTTATGATGCCTTGCTTTTGATCTGCCGCAAATAAATTTTTTGATTTAAGGATTATTTAATAATTTCTCCGCTATACTTGATCTGCAAGCTTCACAAAAGCGGATTTTGTGATACAATGATAGGCAGAAAAGGAGAAGGCGTATGTTTTTTGATATTTTGAAGCGCGACCTAAAACGCAAAAAGACAATGAACGTTATCATATTGTTATTTGTGATAATGTCGGTGATGTTCATTTCTTCAAGCGTGATGAATCTGACAGCGGTGACAGGCTCGCTTGACAGCTTTTTTGACAAGGCGGGAGTCGGCGACTATACTGTTTTTGAGCGCAGCGGAGGAACCGTAAAGGCTGCCGACGCGGTCAAGAACGCCGAGGGCGTGACGAACTTTAAGCAGGAGGAATGTATTTTCCTCTCGAATCACGAGTTCGTCGGACGCGCAAAGGAAAAGGACAGCCAGAACGCTAACACCAGTCTGGTGTGCT
>CACWKD010000099.1 GCA_902761345.1 uncultured Ruminococcus sp.
CGTTATTTGTTTTTCTTTTTTCTGAACCACGCGGCGATACCCTTGGGACCCTTCCAAACAAAGATGAAGGCGCAGCCCGCCGAGATAATTAACAGCGCCAGCAGCGGGATATGCTCCGCGAAGAAGGCGGGGATGGTTTTCAGCACCTCAAAATCGAGGAAGAAAATCGCGGCTACGGCAGCCGCCGCTATGCGAATTACAAAACAGGACGGCAGCCCTTACATCGACAGCACAGAAAACACATGGATAGCGTCCTCAACAAGCGATGATAATACTCTTCAATCGGGAACAATAGACGCTGATATTTCCTACACAACATCGGTCTGGTCTGACATTACAAACAGGTATCCCGTTTACAGTGAGTTCGGATTATACTTTGAGGATAACTCAACAATTAACGCATACATCTACTCAACAAGCGAGGACGGCGGTATCGTGGGAGAAACTATGACCGCAAAGCTTACAGACATCTCGGCATACACAGTAAAGGAAGTTCTCTATGATTACTCAGAACACGCAGACGAAAACATAGACGAAGAGGGATTTTATATAAACACAGATTTTAACAAAGCGCTCATAGAGTTTTCTCAAAAGTACGGTTACGAGGAACACGACGGAGTAATACTTGCGATCAACCCCGAAACAAAAGATATTGTTCTTGCAAAGGGAACCGAACTTGATGTCGATCTTTCCCTTTCGGTAAAGATGAATTATAAATTCTCATCACGAACAGTAACCGCAAACAACCTTTCAAGTTTTGGTTCAGACGCAGATACAGGCACAATATACATAACTCCGTTCTCACTGTCAATTTTGGCAGACAAAACAAATACAACCGATACAACTGCACACTTTAATGCACCTGTTTCTTTAATAATCACATTAAAAGACGGCAGTACCGTTGCTGCATTCAATCAGGCAGGTGTCGCAGGTGAAGAAAAGTACCGCTTTTTCACCGATAACGGCGACGGTTCAAGACATATGCCTGTTTCCATTTCTCCGAATGACGTTACATCTGTTGAGGCAGACGGAATAGTTATATTCTGATACCTATACTTATTAATATTTTATCTACCTCTATATAGGGGAGAACCACTGAAATTAGGTTCTCCCCTATTTATTAATTTAGAACATTGTACCATACATTCTCTCCGCACTAAAACAAATAATATTTTTATAATAGAGTTGCATAGTTGTATGCAACTTTTTGATTTTTTTACAAGTATTGTATAAGGGTATAATATCCTTATTAATACTAAACCCCAATAGAAACGCTTTGTCATTTTTGGTATAAGTTTACTCTATAGGGTATTAGTATAAGAAAATGGAGGTGAACACAAATGATTTTGCTTTATCTGAAGAATAACAAAAAGCTTTGTGCCGTTCACCGTTCACGCACCTATCAAGGCGAAAACGGCTTTGAAACCCTGCGTATTCTCTCTGCAAACGAAATATCGGGACACAAATTATCTGACTGTACAGTTGAATGTCATATAATCAACCCGTACAAAGAGGGCGATATTGTACAACTCTATTTCACAGGTGATGTACCTACATCAGATATTTTGCTCGGGAGTAAATACACAGCCGTAAACGGTGAGCTTATCGTGTTCTTAAAGATTTTTTGTGAAGGTAACGTAATAGGTTTAACCAATGAGGTCACTGTAAAAATAAGAGAGCATAAAGCTGTTACAAGCTATATCTCCGACAGCCAGCTAACTTTGCTTGACCAATATTCTATTACCTTTCAAAAAGCCGCACAGATAGTAGAACAGGGTGTTGACGAAGAAAAGTTTGAAGAGTATGTAACAAACTATTTTAATACACATGATGTTGCATACGAACTAACCGCCGAAGAAGTTTCGGAGATATTTATCGAAGATTAAAATTTTAAGGAGAGTGTATTATGAGTACAACAAAATTTGCAGGAATTACAGCGTTGACGGAGTTTCTTTCAAAGTGTGATGACAGATACGGCGACCGCAACGGCAGGATATGCAGCTACATACCAGCTCAACAAGAACGGTGCTGCGATTGCAGGATCTGTTATCGACATTCCGAAAGATTACCTTGTTAAATCTGCAACACTGAATACCTGCTCAACAGCAAACAATCCCGTACAGGGTTACACAGTCGGAGATAAGTACATCGACTTTGTTGTGAATACCGCAAACAATGACGGTACAGACAGCCATATTTACTTGCTTGTGTCTGATTTAGTGGACGCATATACGGCAGGAAACGGTATAAACATTACATCACAGAATGTAGTATCTGTAAAGCTTGGAAC